>NZ_JBEBVH010000147.1:0-9784 GCF_040392825.1 Pseudopedobacter sp. | reverse complement strand
CTTTCTTTCCGCTAAAAGGTATTCGGGCTGCCTCTTGGGGAGTCCCAGTAGTGGCATTTTCCATAACCAGGTATTTTTTCCCTTCTATCATTTTAACTCCTACCAATCCATAATTTTTTTGCAATAGAGACAATCCAGCAAAATCACCGTCTTTCATTCCCGACACATCTACAGCTGTAGATCCGGAACATGTCGGACCTATTGTGCGCTGGGTTAGTGTATTTCGAGCTTGCAAAAAGCTACTATCTATACGTCCGGTTTGTAATCTCAGGTAACCTTTTCTTTTGGTTACAGACCACAGACTATTATCCGGATTATGATTCCATTGCCATACTAAAGGTAAACCGGGTTCCCCTTTTTTTCTTGAAAAATCGTCTGAATTTACGATATGGGGAATCAAACTTTTGTTGGCCGGAAGATTTAAGGTATAAGGAACCTTGCCATCGACACCTAATACAGGCCAACCATCTTCCCATTTTACCGGGACTAAAAACGGAATACGTCCAACTGCACCATAATCCTGAAATAAATAGGCATACCATTTTCCATCAGGCATGTCTATCAATCCTCCTTGTGCAACACCTTTATCTTGAAGAACAACGCGTCCTTCATAAGGTCCATCTATCTTATCTGAGCGATGTACGATTACAGTACGCATACCTCCGGGAGGCCAAGAAATATTAAACAGGTAATATTTCCCATTTATTTTAAATAATTGCGACCCTTCGGCCGGAAGTCCGCCACGAACTCCTTCGGGTGTACTGGGTAAAGTTGCATTTTCAATAAGTACACGTTGAGTTTCGGGTTTAATACCTGATAAATCTGGCTGCAATTCTACAATATTTAACTTTCCGCCACCCCATATCATATAGACCTTCTCGCCTTCAAAAAACAAGGTATGATCATGCATCATGGGTTTAAATTCTTTAACTTTCCATGGACCTTTTTCTATGTCTTTTGTAGTATAGATGTAAGTTTTCCCAGTGGTCTGGGCGAATGTACTTACATAATAGGTACCATTATGATAACGCATACTGCTTGCCCATGATCCTCTTCCGTAAGTATTCTTTCCATTAGCCAAATTAAGCTCATCCATGTTTGCTAACGTATCATAAGCATAACCTATCAGTTCCCAATTAACCAAATCTTTTGATTTCATAATCGGTACCCCGGGATTCATATGCATAGTGGTACTACTCATATAGTAGTTTTCTCCAACTCGTATCATCGACATATCCGGGACATCCGCAAAAATAATGGGATTGTGAGCACTCATTGGCTCCGGAGATTGAGCTTTTAAGAAAAAGGCAATAAACAAAATGGTCAAAACCATTAAACTAAATTTTAACTTCATATTTAACTATTTGAGTTCTTAAAACTTTACGCCTTTCTATTTATTTGCTAAATTTCCAATAATCGAAATACATAATATTAGACGGCGCCTTCCCTTTAAAAACAAAATATACATCCTGGATACTTGTAATTTTCCTATCCAGCTTCACATTTACAACTTCCCACCTATCATCTCCACCTGTAAGAGGAACTTTTATAGTCCCTGCAATTGGCCCCTCCTGACTTCCCAACCTAATCTCCATTGTAACTCCCCCGTTATGAGTAGTGCCAACTCTGGCTGAAAATGCAGAAGCACCTATATCACCAAAATCTACATTTTTAGCACTGGTATAGGCTCCATTTTGCAATGCCTTAACAAAAACCCCTACTTTGTCATTTTGAAAAGCCTTTACATGCTCTGACCATGAAATTGTTTCGGCCTGTGTTAGCTGATAAGGATTCAATGTAGCTATCCCCTTGGTAATTCCTTCTGTCATTTTCATTTGAGGGATTGTGCCGTCTTTATTGAAGTTTAGCTCTTGCACACATACCGAGCGTGTAAAACCACTTCCTCCAGGTAAAGCTCCATTGTGATAGAAGAAATAAGTCTTGCCTCTAAAATCTATAACACCCGGATGATTTGTAAATGATTTACCCTCTGCAGGCATGACGATACCGCCATATTTCCATGGCCCTTTTGCGCTTTTACTTGTAGAATAACCTATAAATTCTGGAAGCGGGCCACCAGGCCAGAAAAGATAGTATAAATCCTTACGTTTATACAACCACGGACCTTCTTCATATTTAGTAGGTCGCTCGGGATTACCGTCTCGTTTTCCAAAAGATTCTTCAGCCATTGGAACTTCTATAATATCTCCCGAATAAGATATCATATCTTCGTTCAATTTTACATACTTAAGTTTTGGGTTTCCCCAGTACATATGAGCCTGTCCATCATCATCTATAAAAACTGTTGGATCAATATCTCCCCACTCACTCTGCACAAGTGGTTTACCTAATACATCGTAAAACGGACCTAACGGACTATCACCTACTGCTACGCCAATAGCACCTTTGTTATTTACTTTGGAAACAACAGGAACATATAAATAGAACTTTCCGTTTTTCTCTACGCATTGTGCAGCCCAGGCATCTCCTTTTGCCCATGCAAAATCTGAGTATTTTAGAATTGTTCCGTGATCGGTCCAGTTCACCATATCATTTGTAGAGTAAACTTTCCAATCATTCATATTAAACCACGTGGATTGATCTTCGTCATGCGTTGTGTAGACATATAAACGGTTATTATATACCATAGGCGCGGGGTCTGCGGTGTACATGGTCTGAATTATCGGATTCTGAGAAAATGCACCATTTACCCAGAAACAAAATGCATAAGCAAATAATATATTAATTCTTTTTATCATCATGATTCTAAAAACTAAGGTCTTACTTCTTAAAAGTCCAGTGATCAAAATTGAATAGCTCACGTCCCGCAGTGATATTTTCGCCTTTGAAAACAAAATATACATCATGCACTCCTGAAACTTTTTTCACTATTGTGGAAGTCAATGTTTTCCAGGTATTCCAACCTCCAGTCCGTGGTACATCAATACCAGCTATTTTTGTACCTCCAACACTATCAATACGCACCTCAAGTATACCTCCGTCAAGTCCCGCAGCAACAGTCGCTGAAAACTCTGTAGGAGAACTTTTACCAAAGTCTACAGCTTTTACCTTTATAAATCCTCCGGTTCGAATATCAGTTACATATACCCCAATTACTTTGCTTTCTTTGGTGCTACATTTTTCTGACCATGCTATTGTTTCCGCCTCATTTCGTTGATATGGATTTAATACGCCTACTGGTTCAACTCCATTTTTAGTCATATTTATTGAAGGTATAGATCCATCTGCATTAAATTTAAACTCTTCAATTGCAGAAGATCGGCCGTAACTTCCACCTTTAGGCAGTAAGCCGGTATGATAAAACAAATACGATTTACCTTTGAAGTCTATAATGCCCCCATGGTTAGTAAAACTATTCGTCGGTTGATCAGTCATAATTTTACCCTGATATTTCCAGGGACCTGTTGGCTTATCGCTTATTGAATAAGATAAACATTCGGTTCCTTTCGTCATCCCTGCATACATAAGATAATACTTGCTATTACGTCTAAATAACCAGGGACCTTCTACAAATACATCTTTGTATTGCTCTCCTTTTTGCAGGACTTCTTCGGGACGTCCAGGACGCCTTAAACCGCCAAATGCTTCTACAGATTGCGGAACTTCTACAATCTCTCCGGAATAAGACACCATGTCTTTATTCAATTTCACATAAAAAAGAGTACCGTTACCCCAATACATATAAGCCTGTCCATCATCATCCATATACACCGTCGGATCGATATTAGACCAACTGCCATTACTTATTAAAGGTTTTCCAAGGGCATCTTTAAATGGACCGGTTGGACTATCTGACACGGCTACTCCTATTGCCATATCGTTATTTACTGTTTGCGCACAGATATACCAATAAAACTTTCCGTTTCTTTCTATACATTGGGCAGCCCAAGCCCTATCTCTGGCCCAGGAAAAAGACTCCAAAGAGATAGGTACACCATGATCGGTCCAGTTTGCCATATCGCTGGATGAATACACCCTCCATTTAGTCATGTAATAGAAGTCAAAGCCTGGAATATCATCGCCAGCATACATATATACCCTATCTTTATATACCATTGGCGCCGGGTCTGGTGTAAAATTTGTTTGTACTACCGGATTTTGTGCCGATGCTATAAAACCTATTCCAGAAAGGACCAAGACACTGTACGCGATTTTAAGTTTTTTCATATAAATTGGTTATTAAATTTTTAGAGAAAGAGGATTGCCTTCATATATTACTTTTTGCTCAACAATCTCTCCGTCTAGCCCAACAATCCTTATATTAAACGCTCTTTTTTCGATACTTCCTTGAAAAGTCCCCACACGTTTTCCTATTGTAAGCAATCTTTTTTTCTCATCCCATGAAATTGGAATCACGGTATAACGCTCCTTTTCATAATTGTAATTATCTCCTTCATCTTCATATAGCTCGAAAAAGCCGTTGCTACCGCGATATATATCAAGCGTTAAGGCTTCATTTGATTTTTCAGATGAATATTGCATAACTGGGCCTAAGGGAATAATAGACCCCGATTTAATAAATAAAGGAATTTTATTTTTTGAAGCATCCGCCATTACTTCCCGGCCGCCTTTTTGAATTTTATTTGTCCAGAAATCAAACCATAAGCTTCCTTCGGGAAGGTAAACCTTCCATTCTTCAATTTCTGGTTTAACTACAGGAGCAACTAAGATGGCTGGACCAAACATATATTGATAAGGTTGCTTTATTGCATTTTCGTCTCCTTTAAAATCCATTACCATAGGACGCATTATGGTAGTATTGTTTCGATTGACGTCCCCTGCAAGAGAGTAGATATATGGTAGAAGCCGATAGCGAAGATTAAGTAGTTCCCGCATCTCAGCTTCTACCTTTCCGCCATATTTCCATGGCTCCGTTTCTGATTGATAGCCATGCATTCTAAAAATCGGGCAAAACACACCCCATTGAAACCAACGCATCAGGATATCATGATATTTTTGATCATGATATTGAGAGGCTACCGGTCGAAAGAAACCGCCAATATCGGTAGTCCAATAAGGCATTCCTGTTAAAGAAAAATTCAGTCCGGCTACAATTTGCCTTTTATAGGTATCCCAATCCCAGCCAATATCGCCAGACCAGTTAATTGTTCCGTAACGCTGTTGGCCGGGAAAAGCAGAACGCGTTAATATAGTCACCCTTTTGTCCGGATTTGTCGCTCTCTGTCCCTCGTAAACGGCTTTACTAACAAATAAAGGATATGTTAAACGATAGAATTCACCTTGTCCGAAATATGTATTTTTATCTTTTAAAGCATCGTTTTCTGGTTCTGTTGCATCCATCCACCAGGAATCAACACCATGCTTAAAAAGGTTTTGATTTAGGGCATTCCAATGCACTTTTTGCGTTTGGGGATTATAAATATCAATCCAGGGACTGTCTTTGATGTATAATCCTTCATAATCTTTTGCTACGCTTGATTTCTTATCCAGATTCTCCCATACCGAGATAGAAAATTTTGCATTTAAATCATGTAATTCCTTTATAAATTGACTCGGATTTGGATAATTAGCTTCATCAAACTTCGGAACTCCCCATCCATATTTCCCCCAATATTGCCAATCCTGGACAATCACATCTAATGGCAATTTTCTTTTTCTGAATTCTTTTACTGTTTCTACCAGATGTGAAGAAGACGTATATCTTTCCCTGCATTGCCAATAGCCAAAAGCCCATTTCGGTAGCATAGGTACTTTTCCTGAAAGGTCCCTATATGTTGAAATAATATCATCAGCATCCTCGCCTAAGAAAACTACATAGTCTAAAGATTTAGCATTTGGCGAGCGAAAGGTTGTAACGTTACCAGCTTTTCTCCAATGTAAGGAAGGAGTATTTGTAGATTTACATACCACTTGTACTTGATGTGTTCCCTCTTTCAGCTTCACTTTAGCGCTTACTGCAGGAGGTAACCACAAATTTGACTGATCTATAATTGGTTGTCCGTCTATCACCAATAAATGGCGATTATCCATATCTCCCAAATCCAACATAAAAGTATATTCACCATCGCTCTCCAAATGAAACTTTCCTTTATATAAAGTTTGTTGCTGCGAAACTTTTTGTGTTCCGCTTGTACTCGTTACCTCTCGCTCCCTACTATTGGTGTAGGACTCTTTATTTAATTTAATAATGCTGTCTGCGGGATTAAACCATGACAGCCCGTATTGATGCCATAAAATTCCATATCCTTTAGATGAATACAGAAAAGGCAAGGCAATTTGACTATTAACCTGAATTAACTTTCTACTTAGATTTTTTAGATTGTAGTGCCCGTCCTGAAATTGACCTAAACCGAAAAGATACTCATCGGGCTTAGATTCGAAACCTTGTTCGGCGATGTAACATGGTTCTGAATGAACTGTATTACTGCTTAATTTACGGCTATTTAGCGCCTCGTTTAGTATAATCTTTCCCTTTTTATCAAGGAAGCTTAGCGTAGATGTTTTTTTATCAAATAAAACGCTATAGTCGTTTGTTACAAGTTTTAACAGGGATGTAGTTTCTGAACAATTGAACGGAGGAACAGGTTGTTGATTAACCAGAACAAACTCGCGTTCTTCCTCAGTCAAATCCTTTGTCCACTGTATTCTTACCGCTTTACCGTGAATTGGTTGGATATTCAAAAAACCTTCGGAAAGCCTCACTTTCAATCCATCTTGCTGAATGGTATGACTGGTGTAAGTCTGTCCATTTAATAGCAATGGAGTTAACACAAACAGATATATGAAAAAATTACTTTTAATTTTAGACATATTTATATGGGTTACCTTATGATAGTATTAAACTAAAATCGAAATAAGAAATAACTTCCGTAATTCGTCTTCCGTATCATATGAATTATAAATACTAAAAGCTTTTTTTTGATCGGGCGATTTTACAGTTACGTTTTGAGCGAAAATCTTACAGAAAGAAAATGAAAAGACAATTATTAAAATGATTTTTTCGGGCGAATATTTATTACAAAAAGTCCTCATTATATTCATTTTAAATGTTTCCGATTATTTATATTTTTCCTTTTTTCTAAGCTCAATCTGGTTAGAAGCGCATTATTTAGTCCCCGTAAACTTATAATAAGCAACACCGTGTGCCGGAATTTCAAGTGCTAAACTCTGGTTTGATGTGTTGATTTTTGCAATATTTTTTTGTCTCCAAAGATCACGTACGGTTTGATGTTCTGTAATCCCCAATTTTTGAAAATCCTTGTACGACATATTTACCTTTTCTCTTCCGAAATTGGCAAACGCCACTGCTTTTCCTCCGTCTTCTAATTCTTTTACATAAATCTTTAGCTCGCCAATGGTTTGCTGGCAGCCCCCTTGTTTACCCAGTGCATCCTGATTTACTGCAATTACCTCGTCATTTGTAAGTAGATTTATTGTAAAATCGTCCAATTTCTCCAGGTCACAACCAATAAGCAACGGCGCCGAGAAAATACTCCAAAGGCTGATATGTAAGTATTGTTCATCTGGTTTCAGGCGGCTTTGGTGTGCATTACCCCAACCAACAACACCTACAACAAGCATATCCGGATCATTCCAGTTGCCCGGTTTGGCGTATGGCGCAGCTTTGTCCTGCGCTAAAGCAATACTTTTTACACTTGCCCAGGTATCGGTAATATCATTGGTGGTACGCCAGGATTGGGCATCGGCATCATCTCCCCATTTCCATACATCGCCCATACCGTATTGACAAAGATTGTATACAATATCTCTTGACTGTTTTTTTAGCAAATCTCCCATCAGTTTAAAAGGCTTAACACCTTTATCCAGATCTCCTCCACCCTGAAATGCAAGAGAAGGCACCTTATTAGGGTCGTTATCTGATAAACCATCTATCACACCTCCATAGCTGCACCAATCATACTTAAGATAATCGAATCCCCATTTTGCATAACTCTCCGCATCTTGTTTTTCGTAACCATAACTTCCTGCACAGCCGCCACAGGTCCACGGACCGGGGGAAGAATAGATTCCTGCTTTGAGACCATTGGAATGCATATAATCGGTAAGTCCTTTCATATCTGGAAACTTGGAATTGGTAAGGATATATCCGTTCTCATCTCTCATTTTTCCTTTAAAAGAAGAATCTTTGCCATCTCTGTTATATTGCCAGGAATCATCAATATTAATGTAATTCCAGCCATGATTTACCAGCCCTGTTTTAATAAGCGCATCAGCGGCGCGTTTTACTTTTTCGGCAGAGACTTCGTGTCCGAAACAGTTCCAGCTGTTCCATCCCATCGTAGGCGTTAGGGCTATTTTGTCTCCGCATTCTATTCTTAATTTTTTTGAGGCTGAACCTTTTGCGTTTTTAGCGGATAGTATCACTTCATAAGTCCCTTTTTCTGCGATTTTTCCGGTAATGATTCCGGTCTTTGTATCAACTGCCAAACCTTTTGGCAGATTCTTCACAGAAAATGTCATCGGTCTTTCTCCGGTAGCGGGAATTCTGAAGAGAAACGGTGAACCAGGACGCACTCCGTAAAAGCTTGCTGAGTTGATACGTGGAGTAACGGCAGGTTTTGGCGTTAAAATATAAGGGGTAGATGCTATTGGATTAAAGGTTTCAAAAGAAGAAACGCCTACAGCTTCGAACCTGGCATTGGCCCAATTTGCGTGGTCATAGTATGGGCCATTACCGCCATCGGTTACTACCAGCTCCAACTGATTGATGCCTTGTAATGAAACTGATACCGGTCTTGCTTTGTCCCCGAGACGCATTATTCCGCTAGACCATATTTTTTTATTATCTCCGTAAATCTCAAATTCTACAGCAGGTGTTTGTCCGGTAATTTCATCATCAATTCCTACCCATGCGGAAAAATGTTTGGCTTTACCATTGAGCTTGATCAAAAGTGAACTTTCTGCGTGTGTGCCGAAACCTCTGTCGAAAGTTTCGCCGGCAATAGTCATTTTTTTCCCATCTACCGAGGTGTTAATTCCCGGTTTACCATGTCCCTGAGTAGCTACACTCAAATCCAGCTTGTCTAGCCAAACTGTAGATTGTGCTTTAGAAAAATTCCCAGAAAACAAAAACACTAAGACGGTTAAGAATATTGTATTCTTCAACATTATTTTAAAAAATTTAATCAATTAAATTCCCACCAATCGAAGTAGAAAAGATCTTTTTCGCCTTTAAAAACGAAATATAAATCGTGGATTTCTTTAGTGCTTTTTAATGGCGTGTTAACTGTCTTATAGATATCTCCCTCGCCTTTTCCGCTAACATTTACGACGCCCAATAAAGGTCCATCAATAGCATCTATACGTACTTCTATTTTTCCTCCGTAAAGAGATGCAACATTCACATCCAAAGATTTCACACCTTTCGAAAAATCTACACCCTGCACCTTGATATAGTCACCATTATTAATAGAAGTAACAATAATACGATCCGTGATTTTTCTACCTCTGTTATACGGTTGATTGCGTTCCCATTCCGTCACCATTTCCGTCTTTACACCTTCGCTATAAGCAATTGTTTCCGCCTCATTTCTTTTATAAGGATCAAGAGTACCTACTCTTTTTGGAGCATCTGTCGTCCAGAAAGGAAGTTTCTGAATAGTTCCATCCGCATTATAGTTAAGTTCTGTCACCGTAACAGAGCGACGCTCATAATGCTTGCTCATTGTTTGCATTCTAATTCCGTGGTTGAACCCGAAAACATATGCTTTGCCTTTGTAATGTATAATCCCTGGATGATTACCACTGGATCTTTGATCGCCCTCCATAATAACTCCTCCGT
>NZ_JBEBVH010000146.1:0-9811 GCF_040392825.1 Pseudopedobacter sp. | reverse complement strand
CAGGGCCTTTTGCATTTGTGGCCCCCGGCTAAACAGAAACAGCAATAATAGCAACGGGCACCGCGCAGGTCCTTCCTTCCCTCGCCCTCCCTGCTTAAACCATACATATCAAATCAACATACGGTTAACCTAAAGCCGATTGTCTAGATCTTGCTAGTTTTCTTCTGTCCTGAAGAGCTAGTCTCTCGAAAAAATTTAATTTTAAATATTTGTTTAATTATAAATGATAATTGCTTTTTGCTCTCCATGAAAACAAGTAAAGCGGATACTATATATGATACTAATAAATTTGTGATACGTTGATTAGCTCATTTATCTAATTGGAGTTTTATCTCCATAACGCTTAAATAAGAATAGAACATATATACACGTTGCGATTGATAAAGAAATAAGCCCTGTCCCAAGTAAATATTTAGAATATTGGACGCCAAAAGCATATAATATTATTCCTATCAGGACTAATAAAGTAGAAGATTTTAGTGCGTAAATTATTTTCCGGAGCATAATAATAGTCAATAAACTTAAATTATATCAATTATTGAACCAAAGCAGACAGACTTTTTAAATTATAAAGTCTTAATTTTCAAAACAAAAATGAAATTCAGGTTCATAATTCGTAAATTTGCAACCTTAAATTTTGAAGTATTAGCTGATGTATAAGGAATATAAACAACTGAATTTATCTCAAATAGGGAAAGAGGTTTTAGAAAGTTGGAAAGCCAACTATATATTTACAAAAAGTATAAATAATAGGCCAGATTCTAAGCCGTACACTTTTTTTGAAGGCCCACCTTCTGCCAATGGGATGCCAGGTATACATCATGTTATGGCGCGTTCTATCAAAGATATTTTCTGCAGATATAAAACTCTTAAAGGATTCCAAGTAAAGCGTAAGGGAGGGTGGGATACACATGGTCTTCCTATTGAATTGGCAGTTGAAAAATCCTTAGGAATTACAAAGGAAGATATTGGTAAGGAAATTACAGTAGAAGCTTATAATGAAGCTTGTAGAAAAGAGGTAATGCGTTATACAGATGTGTGGAACGACTTGACCGAGAAGATGGGATATTGGGTAGATTTGGATAATCCATACATTACTTATAAAAATGATTATATTGAATCGCTTTGGTGGATATTGAAACAACTACATCAAGCAGGTTTCTTATATAAAGGATATACCGTTCAACCTTATTCACCAGCAGCTGGTACCGGATTGAGTTCCCATGAACTAAATCAGCCCGGAACATACAGAGACGTAAAAGATACTTCTATTGTGGCTGAATTCAGGTTGAAGAGAGACCAAGTGCATCCTCTGGTTCCGCGTTTATTTGAAACAGAGGAGGAAGACACATCTATTATTGCCTGGACAACTACACCCTGGACACTTCCTTCAAACTGTGCCCTGGCTGTTGGAAGTGATATTACTTATGTCAAAGTCAGGACTTTTAATCAATACACCCATTTGCCTGTTAGTGTAGTATTAGCAAAAGATTTGATTTCCAAACATTTTAAAGCGGATGCACAGAATTTATCTTTTCAGGATTATAAGGCGGGGGATAAGTTAATTCCCTGGGAAATCGCAGAAGAGTTTAAAGGCGCAGAATTAATAGGATTGCGATATTTCCAACTGTTACCATATGTAAGCAGTGAAGAAATTGAAGCAAAAGCCTTCAGAGTTATTCCGGGCGATTTTGTGACTACAGAAGATGGTACCGGGATAGTTCATATAGCTTCTGTTTATGGTGCAGATGACTTTAGGGTAGCTAAAGAAAACGGTGTTCCTTCCATTATGATTAAGGATGAAAGAGGAAATGAATTTCCTCTAGTAGACAAACAAGGTAAGTTTATTGAAGAAGTAACAGATTTTGCAGGAAAGTTTGTAAAAGAGGAATATTATTCTGATGAAGAGAGAAAAGCTACAGATTTTAAACCGACAGATGTTCTTATTGCTATCAAACTTAAGGAAGAGAATAAGGCTTTCGATGTAAAGAAATATGAACACAGTTATCCTCATTGCTGGAGAACTGACAAGCCGGTACTCTATTACCCTTTGGATAGCTGGTTTATTAAAACAACAGCCATTAAAGATAAACTGGTAGCTTTAAATAAAAATATAAACTGGAAACCTGAATCTACGGGAACTGGTCGTTTTGGTAACTGGTTAGAGAATTTGGTAGATTGGAACCTTTCTCGTTCCAGATATTGGGGCACACCTCTTCCAATATGGAGAACTGAGGATGGGGCTGAAGAAATTTGTATAGGATCTGTTGAAGAACTGAATACAAAAATTGATGAAGCAGCAGAGGCAGGCTTCATGGAAAAAGGATTCCGTTTAAAAGATATGCACCGCCCATATGTGGATGACGTGGTATTGGTTTCTTCTAAAGGAGAAAGAATGTTCCGCGAGCCAGATTTGATTGATGTATGGTTTGACTCCGGAGCTATGCCTTATGCACAATGGCATTATCCGTTCGAAAATCAAGAAGAATTTGCGAAAGCTTACCCGGCGGATTTTATAGCAGAGGGAGTAGATCAAACGAGGGGGTGGTTCTTCACTTTACATACTATTGCAGCACTTTTAAGTGAATGTTCTTCTGATATTAAAGCCGTAAATTTATTAAACGGTAATCAGGGGATCGCTTTTAAAAATGTTATTTCAAATGGCCTTGTGTTAGACAAAAATGGAAATAAGATGTCTAAACGTCTTGGTAATGCAGTAGATCCGTTTTCTACTATTGAGCAGTACAGTGCTGATGCTACGCGTTGGTATATGATCAGCAACGCTTCGCCATGGGATAATCTTAAATTCAACTTAGAAGGATTAGACGAAGTCAGAAGGAAGTTTTTCGGAACTTTATACAATACCTATGCATTCTTTGCGCTGTATGCAAATATAGATGGTTTCAAATATAACGAGGCCGATATAGATATTTCCAAGCGCCCGGAGATTGACAGATGGATTATTTCTCTATTAAATACCTTGACTAAAGAGGTAGATGGCTTTTACGAAGATTTCGAGCCTACAAAAGCTGCAAGGGCAATTCAAAGTTTTGTTGATGAGCATTTGAGTAACTGGTTCGTAAGATTAAGCAGAAGGCGTTTTTGGAAAGGTGACTACTCAGAAGATAAGATTTCTGCATACCAAACTTTGTACACTTGTTTAGAAACTATTTCTAAACTCATGTCTCCTATTGCACCGTTCTTTTCTGATAGATTGTTTAATGATTTGAATAACGAAACTCAGAGAGAGACTGTAGAATCTGTACACTTAGCAGATTTTCCGGTTTATCATGAAGAATTAGTAGACAAAGCCTTAGAAGAAAGAATGCAGTTGGCGCAGGACATTTCATCAATGGTTTTATCATTACGTAAAAAAGTAGGAATTAATGTCCGTCAGCCATTGAATAAAATCCTGTTACCTGTATTAGATGCTTCTTTTCAGGCAAAGATAGAAAAGGTTAAAGAATTGATCTTGTCTGAGACCAATATTAAGGAAATTGAGTATATTACCGATACAGCTGGAATTATTAAGAAGAAGATAAAACCAAACTTTAAATCTTTGGGGCCAAAGGTGGGCAAGCATATGAAAGCTGTTGGAAATTACCTGGTTAACCTTAATGATGAACAAATAAATACATTTGAGGCAAACAGAAACATTGTTTTTGATGTTGAAGGTCAAACATTCGATATTTTTATAGACGATGTAGAGATTATTGCGGAGGATGTACCAGGATGGCAAGTGACTAATATTGGAAGATTAACTGTAGCGCTGGATGTTACGATAACAGAGGAATTGAAAGAGGAAGGAATTGCCAGAGAAATCATTAACCGTATCCAGAACCTTAGAAAAGATAAAGGTTTTGAGGTAACAGATAAAATTCGTGTGATATTGGAGGATAACCCGTTAATCTCGAAATCTGTGGATAAAAATAAATTATATATTTGTGCTGAAACCCTTTCTGAAGAACTTCAACTTTCGGAGTTAACAGAAGGAGATAGCATAGAAATAGAAGACGTTAAATTATTTATTTTGCTAAGTAAAATTTAAGACTATGGAAAATGTTGCTAAAAACCGTTACTCAGATGCAGAACTTCAAGAGTTCAAAGAGTTAATTACTACAAAGTTAAATAGTGCAAAAGAAGAGCTGGCTCTTTTGGCGAATTCGCTAAGTAATCCTAATGCGAATGGTACAGATGATACTGCCGGAACTTTTAAAACATTAGAAGATGGTTCTGCAACATTAGAGAAAGAACAGATTAATCAATTGGCGGCAAGACAGAAAAAATTTATTGAAAATTTAGAAGCTGCTTTGGTTAGAATTGAAAACAAAACGTATGGTATTTGCAGAGAGACAGGAAAACTTATTCAAAAAGAGCGTTTAAAAGCGGTACCTCATGCAACTTTAAGTATGGAAGCTAAATTAAAACAGAATTAATGAAAGGGTACAGTAAACCGATTATCCTTATTCTACTTATATTAATTGCTGATCAGGTATTAAAAACATGGATCAAGACAAACATGTTTATTGGTCAGGAATTCCATATTATTAAAGACTTTTTCATTATTCACTTTACAGAGAATAATGGAATGGCTTTTGGAATGGAATTCGGTGGCGAGGCTGGTAAGTTAGCTTTGTCTCTTTTCAGAATACTAGCTGTAGGAGGCATAGGTTACGGTCTGCATTACTTAATTAAGCATAAATACCATCGTGGCTTTATTTTATGTGTGGCTATGATTTTTGCAGGGGCTTTGGGTAACATTATAGACTCTGTCTTTTATGGAGTGATTTATGGTTACGAGAAGCTATTTCACGGGAGAGTGGTAGATATGTTCTATTTTCCTATTTTCAGAGGGAATTTTCCCGATTGGTTTCCGGTATGGGCCGGAGAAGAGTTTATATTCTTCAGGCCGGTGTTTAATATTGCTGATGCCGCGATTTCTGTAGGAGTTTTTATTATACTTCTAAACCAGAAGATTTATTTTAAAGAAGAGATAAAAGAAGTCCCATCGCCTAATAGTGAAGTTATAGAAGACTAAAAACATAAAAACCCTTCGATTTTCGGAGGGTTTTTTTATTTTTAAGGTTTAACCTTAGTTATTTTTATGCGATTCAAGTTTCTTTTATTAGCAATATCCATTTTATTTTCAGTAAGAAGTTTGGCCAATCAAGATCCGGAATTTAGCGGGTGGTCAGCAATTTTTCATAGCCAAAGATTAAATCCTAAATTAGGGCTTCATCTGGATGTTCAAGCAAGAAGCTCTGATGAGTTTGATTACCTAAAAAACGTTCTGGTTAGGCCGGGGATAACTTTTTTCTTTAATAACCAAATTAACAGTACATTAGGATATGGGTTTATTAATAGTAAAATTAAATCTGATGTGCAGGATATAAATCTTACTGAACATAGAGTCTGGGAACAGCTTATCTATATTCAAAAAATAAAGTCTCAAAGTTTTACTCATCGTTTTAGATTGGAACAGCGTTTTATCGAGCAAGTACAATCAGATCTATTTTCACAGCGTTTGAGGTACTTTTTAAGAACTTTAATGCCTTTGTCAAAACATGAGGGTGCTTTTCAAAAAGGAATCTTTGTGGGGCTTCAAAATGAGCTTTTTCTTAACCTCCAAAATAAAGACAAGATGAATAATCATTTTTTCGATCAGAATAGAGCCTATGGAGCTTTTGGTTATCGTTTCGCACCAGCTTTTGATTTAGAGTTGGGATACATGAATCAGCGAATAAAGCAGAGAAATGGAGGACTAACCAATCATATTATTCAAATAGCTGCTTATACCAGATTTTAGCAGATTTAAAACAGAAAGAGCACATTATGATTTCTGAGATAAAAGAGTATAGGTATCTTAAGAAAAATAGGTTATTGAGATATTATTCTTCTGTTGGAAAATCTAATGCAAGTCTCTCTACTATTCTATCGTTCATAATATGTTCCCTAACAATTTCTTCTACATCAGATAGCTGTACTCTACCATAAAAAATGCCTTCCGGATACACTACCACACTCGGACCCAGTTCGCAAGTTTCTAAACATCCGGCGCGTTGAGCTCTTACGGTTGCTAACAGCCCATTATCTTTTACAGCTTTTTTAAATGCTGCAGTTAATGCTAAACCGTGTTGTTCTCCACAGCATACTCTTGCCCCTTCCGGACGTTGGTTTGTACAAACGAATATATGTTTTTTATATTTCTGTCTCATCTTAATAGATTTTGAGCAAAGGTACTATAAACAAGAAAACTACGGCAATGTTCTAAACTAAATTGCCAGAAAATGGTTTTAAATGTTATATGATTACAAAGATCCTGATTACTGGCGGAAGTGGATTAGTCGGTTTCCATTTAACAAGAGAATTATTAAGTCAAGGTTATAAGGTAAACCATTTAAGTAGAGGTAACAAAAAGCAAATTTTAGGAGTTACTACTTATCTATGGAACCCTGAGCGAAAAGAAATTGATGAAAGGTGTTTGGAAGGCGTAAGTATTATAATTCATTTAGCTGGTGCTGGTATTACCGATAAAAGGTGGACGGAAAAAAGAAAAGAGGAAATAATTCAAAGCAGGGTTGCATCAATTGAATTAATTTATGATCTGTTAGAGAAAACAGACCATCGTGTACAAACAATAATATCGGCATCTGCCTCGGGTTATTATAGCGACAGAGGTGAAGAGCTTATGGAGGAGACGGCTTTGGCAAAGAATGACTTCCTGGGAAAATGTTGCTTTTTATGGGAACAAGCTGTGGATAAAGGCAAGCAATATGGACTCCGTATAGTGAAATTACGAACCGGTGTTGTATTAGACAATAGGAAAGGTGCGCTACCAAAACTGATAATTCCCTTTAAATTGGGTGTGGGGTCACCTTTTGGGAATGGCAAACAATGGATGTCATGGATTCATATTAAAGATGTTGTAGCTGCTTATATTTACTTTGTGAAGCATGAAATCTCAGGAACTTATAACCTTTCTTCACCTTCACCTTTAAGGAATAAAGATTTTTCGAAAATTCTTTCAAAACAGCTTAAGAAGAGATTTTGGGTGCCGGCTGTTCCTAGTTTTGTTCTTAAGTTAGCTTTGGGGGAAATGAGTATTGTTTTGCTTGGAAGCACAAAAATGGGAGTTCAGAAATTGTTGGATACAGGGTTTGTATTTTGTTATCCTACATTAGAACTTGCATTGGATGATCTTCTAATAAAAGGTTAAAGATAAATTTGAACAGAATTTTTTTGAACTGATAAATAGATACTTAATGGAATGAGTGCTTTTTTCTTTATAAATCATTTGGAGCATATAACCCAAAGTATTACCTTTGCACAACTTTACTGAAAACAAAACATCAATAAAGTAAGATTCCGTAGCTCAGCTGGTAGAGCATTACACTTTTAATGTAGTGGTCCTGGGTTCGAATCCCAGCGGGATCACAAAACGCCTCACAGAAATGTGGGGCGTTTTTGTTTTTACCAAAAAAACATTGCCGTTGAATATAAAATTGAATTAATTTGGCATAATCAGTTAAATTTATGATTTAACTATCGAAATGAATAAGGAATCAATGAAAGCAAGACTAAAATTTAAATATGTTATTGTATGCGCTTTATTTCTCAACTCTTCGTGTAGTTTTTTTCAAAAAGAAGAATTATCAAGAGAGCAAAAGCGAGATCATGTTTTGAAGAATATAATTCCCCCAATGATTTCGAAAAATAAATTAATAATAACTGATTTTGGTGCGATAGGAGATTCTTTATCGGATAGCAAGCCTGCTTTCGATAAAGCAATTCAGGCCTGTAAAATGCAAAATGGGGCTAGAATAATTGTTCCTCCAGGTGTTTATTTACTCAATGGGCCCATTCATATGGTTGATAATATGTCTATCGACATACAAAAAGGGGCTAAATTAATTTTTAGTTCGAACCCTAAAGATTATCTTCCTACCGTATTGACTAGCTGGGAAGGAACTTTTTTGTATAATTATAGCCCTTTTATATATGCATATCAGGTTAAAAATGTCGCTATTATTGGGGAAGGAACTATAGACGGAAATGCTAAAGATTCATTCAACTTGTGGCATGGCAAACAAAAGCGGAGTCAGGAATTGAGTCGGAAAATGAATCATGATAATATTCCAGTAGAAAAACGGCAATTTGGTAAAGGTCATTTTCTTAGACCGCAATTTATACAGTTTTTTGAATGTAAGAATATTCTGGTAGAGGGAGTGACTATAACAAATTCTCCTTTTTGGTGTGTGCATTTCTTAAAGTCAGAAAATATCACGGCAAGGAAAGTAAAATTCAACGCGTTTAATAAAAATAACGATGGTTTCGATCCGGAATATTCTAAGAATGTTTTAATTGAAGATATAGATTTTAATAATGCTGATGATAATGTTGCAATAAAGGCAGGAAGGGACTATGAAGGCAGAAGAATTGGTATTACCTCAGAAAACATTATAATTCGTAACTGTAGATTTAAAGGATTGCATGGGGTGGTAATTGGGAGCGAAATGTCTGCAGGAGTGCAAAATGTTTTTGTAGAAAACTGTACATATGGCGGCTATTGTAAACGAGGTATATATTTAAAATCTAATCCCGACAGAGGAGGATTTATTAAAGATATTTATGTGAATAACGTTGAGTTTGGGGAAGTTGAAGACTGTTTTTTTGTTACTTCTTATTACCATGGAGAGGGAAAGGGGTTTGAGACCGATATCAGAAATGTATTTGTAAATAATTTGAAATGCAGACGTGTTTCAAACTCCGGTTTGGTTATTCAGGGTTATCCAACAAAAAAGGTACGCGATATCCAATTTACCAATGTGAAAATAGATTCCTGTAAAACTGCTTTAAGCTTTACAAATGCCGAAAATATTGTGTTTAATGATGTTGTTATTGGAGAGACGGTTAAAGTCCCTTCAAGTGCAAAATAGCGGTAAAAATGCTACATAAAACCAGAGGGATAGTATTGAAAGTGACAGATTACTCGGAGAGTAGTGTTGTAGCAAAGATTTACACTGAGAAATTTGGGATACAATCTTATTTAATAAATGGTGTTAAAAGGCCAAAAGCAAAGATAAAAATGAATATGTTACAGGCTTTGCATTTATTGGATATGGTGGTTTATCATAAATCAACAAATAGTATTCACAAGGTATCTGACTTAAGGAGTTTTCCTGTTCTTACTTCAATTCCTTATGATATATCTAAAAGCTCGATAGCAATGTTCTTGAACGAGATCATCTATAAATCTATTAAAGAGCAGGTAGATGATGCTATTCTTTTCGAATTTATATATAGTTCTATAGAGTTGTTAGATCACGTAACTAGTAGCGTTGCTAATTTTCATTTGGTTTTCCTGATGAAGTTAACGCGGTTTTTAGGTTTTTATCCAGACCTTAGTTTCGCAGATTCCTGTTCTTATTTTGATCTTAAAGCCGGTTCTTTTTCTAAACATCAGCCCCCTCATGCTTTTTTTATCGAAGAAAAATTTATAGAGAAATTTTTAGAAATTGTAAGAATTCCGCTTCAGGAATATGAAAGCTTGCAGTTAAATAATGTTTCTCGCAAGTATCTGTTAAATAGCGTAATAGATTATTACGGTCTTCATATAGACAATTTTGGAAGTATTAAATCCAGGAGTGTTTTAGAAACTGTATTAGAATAAAGTGAAAAAAAATTTTGCAAATATGAAATAAGAAATTACTTTTGCAGTCCCAAACGGGACAAAGACAAGTTCTTTAAGATAAAAAGATGGAGGCTTAGCTCAGCTGGTTCAGAGCATCTGCCTTACAAGCAGAGGGTCACT
>NZ_JBEBVH010000145.1:0-9911 GCF_040392825.1 Pseudopedobacter sp. | reverse complement strand
GTTCAAACAAAAAACAATAAAATAAAAACAAGGCATTATTTTTTAGTAATGCCTTGTTTTTTTTAATAACAATTTGCTCAGGTGTATAAACCTTGAATACCTTATTAAACACCAAATCTTGAACATTTTTATAACTATAATGATGAAATGTCCCCTTCGAGGCTTTAAACAGTAGATACTTTTGTCAGGTCATGATGCAATTCATTACAATTTGCATTTTGAGGTTAACCAATAACAATTGCAAAATTGCTTTATAAGCTTAATTCAATTTAGATATGAGAAGACAGAGTGTATTTCATCCTTTAAAATTTTATTCCAGTTGTTTGCTCGTTTTATCTTGTTTCACACAAAGTTGTAAATCTGTTGAACCGCAAGAATCTAAAGAGCGTACCAATGAACCCATATTTAGCAATTTTGCCTATAAAGGAGATGATAAAGTTTACAGAGAAAATCCCGTTAGCTCCAATAATTTTTATACAAGTATCTTACAGGGTTGTTATCCGGATCCTGCAATCACCAGAAAAGGCGATGACTATTTTTTGGTAAACTCTTCTTTTACTTTTTTTCCTGGAGTACCTATTTTCCACTCTAAGGATTTGGTTAACTGGAGGCAGATAGGCCATGTATTGGATAGGCCTTCACAGTTAAAAGTAGAAAACACCTTGATGAATTTTGGAGTTTATGCTCCTGCTATTAAATACAATCAGTATAATGATACATTTTACATGATAACCACTCAGTTTTCAGGAGGATTTGGTAACATCGTTGTGAAGACAAAAGATCCGTTTAAAGGATGGAGCGATCCCATAAAACTTCAATTTGATGGTATAGACCCTTCTATGTTTTTCGATGATAATGGTAAGGCTTATGTGGTTCATAATGACGCGCCAGCAAAAGAGGCCGAATTGTATAATGGTCATCGTGTCATTAAAATCTGGGACTATGATTTAGAGAACGATAGAGTTGTTCCGGGAACAGACAAGATTATAGTAAAT
This sequence comes from Pseudopedobacter sp., assembly GCF_040392825.1. Taxonomy (NCBI): domain Bacteria; kingdom Pseudomonadati; phylum Bacteroidota; class Sphingobacteriia; order Sphingobacteriales; family Sphingobacteriaceae; genus Pseudopedobacter; species Pseudopedobacter sp. The sequence continues at coordinate 8,916 of NZ_JBEBVH010000145.1, read as the reverse complement.
GGAGGCGTTGATATTTCGAAAAAGCCAATCTGGATTGAAGCGCCACACATCTACAAAAAGAACGGGCGTTATTACCTGATGTGTGCAGAAGGAGGTACAGGAGGAGCGCACAGCGAGGTGATTTTTAGTTCAGATAATCCTAGAGGGCCATATACACCGGCTCCAAAAAATCCTATTCTAACGCAAAGACATTTGCCGGCAAATAGACCTGATAAGGTAGACTGGGCCGGACATGCAGATTTAGTTGAAGGGCCAGACGGAAAATATTATGGCGTTTTTCTGGCAATCAGGCCAAATGAAAAAGACCGGGTAAATACAGGGAGAGAAACTTTTATATTACCGGTAGACTGGACCGGAGAGTTTCCTGTTTTTGAAAATGGTTTAGAACCTATGCCGGCCACAATTAAAACACCAGCGGGTGTTGTAAATAAAAAAGGCGATGAGGGCTTTTTCCCATCCGGTAACTTTGAGTTTAAAGATAACTTTGATAATGAAAAACTAGACTACAGGTGGATTGGAGTAAGAGGACCCAGAGAGCATTTTGTACATTCTGATAAAAAAGGCGGACTCCGTATTAAACCATTTACAGTCAATATAAGCGAAGTTAAACCTACATCGACCTTATTCTACAGACAACAGCATAATAATTTTTCTGCCGAGGTTGCTATAAACTATCAGCCAAATTCAGAAAAAGACTTAGCAGGATTAGTTTGTATGCAGAATGAGAAATTTAATTATGTGTTTGGTATCACCAAAAAAGGAAAGACAAATTATATAGTATTACAGCGTACGCAAAATGGTATTAAAACTATAGTAGCTAGTGAGAAAGTGGATATTAATAAGCCACTTCGCTTACAGGTTAAAGCAAATGGAGATAACTATGAATTTGCTTTTAAAAGCGGTACAGCTGGTTACACAAGGCTTGGCGGAATAGTGTCAGGAGATATTTTGTCTACTAATGTTGCGCAAGGTTTTACAGGAAATTTAATAGGCTTGTATGCGACCTTAAATAACAATATGGATCTATCAGTCATAAAATAAATTTAGAAAGCATTCCAAACCAAAAAGCCCTGTTTCATAGGCTAGCGTAACTCTTTAGCAATTGAAATTAACTCTCTAAAGAAATTATGCTTTAGTGTATTGAAACAGGGATATAACCAATAATGAGGATTAACCAAATAATATAAGCCAAATATGAAGCAATTAGTTTGTTTATTTCTGGTGTTTTCGATGTTTTCGATTTCACTGTTTGCGCAACCTTCTGAAATGCAGGCACCAGAAGGTTTTGATGTTCAACGCGAAGGAATAGCTCATGGAAATGTTGAGATGATTATCTACAAATCTAAAACCGTTGGTGCAGACCGTAAAGCAAGAGTGTATACTCCGCCAGGGTTTAGCAAACGTAAAAAGTACCCGGTGCTTTATTTATTACACGGAATAGGCGGAGACGAAAATGAATGGTATAACCAGGGAAATCCACAGGTTATATTGGATAATCTGTATGCACAAAATAAGCTGGAGCCTATGATAGTGGTTTTGCCGAACGGACGGGCAATGAAAGATGACCGGGCGGTAGGAAATATTATGGAGGCCGAAAAAGTAAATGCTTTCTCGGTTTTTGAAAAAGATTTGTTAAACGATTTGATACCGCATATAGAGAAAACATATCCGGTATTGTCAAAAAGCGAATACCGGGCTATTGCAGGTTTATCCATGGGCGGCGGTCAGTCTTTGAATTTTGGTTTAGCTAATTTGGACAAATTTGCATGGGTAGGAGGTTTTTCTTCGGCTCCTAACACCAAAAGAGGAAAAGAATTACTGGCTAATCCAGAAGAAGCAAAAAAGAAGCTCAAATTGTTGTGGATTTCTTGTGGCGATAATGATGGACTTTTAAATGTAAGTAAAAGTACCCATGAATATTTAGAAAATCATAAAGTACCTCATATCTATTATGTAGAACCCGGTAACCACGATTTTAAAGTTTGGAAAAACGATTTGTACATGTTTTCCCAATTCTTATTTAAGCCGATAGACAGCACCACTTTTCCGAAATATACAGTTTTAGGTACGCCCGCATCCACCAATATTCGATCGGCAAAATATCCGCAAGTTTTACCGGATAGGCGGGTGATTTTTAAGGTAAAAGCTCCGGAAGCCCAAAAAATACAGATAGATCTGGGTAAGAAATACGATTTAATCAAAGGAACAGACGGAGTTTGGACAGTTACAACCGAACCAATAAATGAAGGATTTAACTATTATTCCTTGATTATAGATGGTGTGGTTGTGGCCGACCCGTCAAGTGAAACTTTTTACGGAATGGGAAGAATGGCAAGCGGTATAGAAATTCCGATTGCGGGAGAACCTTTTTATAATGAAAGGGACGTACCGCAAGGAGAAGTACGGATGAAAAGATATTATTCTGATGTTACCAAATCGTGGAGAAAACTATATGTATATACACCGCCTTCTTACGATTTAGAGGCGAGCAGCAAATTTCCGGTGCTTTATCTTCTTCATGGTGGTGGCGAGGATGAAAGAGGATGGTCTGCCCAGGGTAAAGCAGATCTTATTTTAAATAACCTGATAGCCGACAAAAAAGCGAAACCAATGGTTGTGGTTATGTTGGACGGTAATCTGTCTACTGGCATAGCAGGATTTACAGATCGCTCTTTAGCTATGTTTGAAAACGAGTTGATAAAAGCGGTAATTCCTTTTGTAGAAAAAACTTATCGGGTATCTGATAAAGCCACAGATAGAGCCTTAGCAGGACTATCTATGGGTGGTATGCAAACCTTACATGCCGGAATTAAGCACTCCAACTTGTTTTCTGGTTTGGGCGTATTCAGTTCAGGATGGTGGTCTAACAGACCCGAGCTCTCAAAACCACATTATGATTTTATTCAGGAAAATGTTGCGACAATTAACAAAAACGTGAAGAATCTATGGATATCTATGGGGGCAAAAGAGGATATAGCTTACGAAAACTGTAAAATCATGCTAAAGAAGTTCGACGATATGGGGCTTAAATATACTTACCAGGAATATCCGGGAGGGCATACCTGGCCAGTGTGGAGAAGAAGCTTACACCAGTTTGCTCAAACTTTATTCAAACAATAAATGCCATACAGATGAAAAATAAATATCTTATTACGTTGATTATAATAGCTGGAGCTACCTTAAATAGCTTTTCGCAGCAAGTAAACAAAAACTTTCACATATACCTTTGTTTTGGACAATCTAATATGGAGGGACATGCAAGGGTAGAAACCGATACCAATTTGCCTGTTAATAAACGTGTCAAACTACTTCAAGCGGTTTCCTGCGAAGATCTTAAAAGAGAACAAGGTGATTGGTACGACGCTATAGCTCCTCTGGTAAGATGTAATACAGGTCTTGGCCCGGCAGATTACTTTGGGAGAGCCATGGCGAACAGTTTGCCTGATAGTGTAACTATAGGAATTGTAAATGTGGCAGTAGGCGGTTGCAAAATTGAGTTGTTTCATAAAAAATATAGTGAATCTTATATAAACACAGCGCCAGATTGGATGGTAAGTGCATTAAAAGCCTATGGTAATAATCCTTATCAAAGACTGATTGAGATGGCAAAAGTTGCGCAACAATCCGGAGTTATTAAAGGAATACTCTTACACCAGGGCGAATCTAATACCGGAGATACTTCGTGGCCACAAAAAGTTAAAGATGTTTATGGGGATTTAATTCAGGACTTAAATCTGAATCCTTCAAAAGTACCTTTATTAGCCGGAGAGGTAGTTCATGCAGAACAAAACGGTGTATGTGCAGGTATGAATGAAATTATCGGACAGCTACCCGGATTTATACCCAATGCCCATGTGATATCGTCAAAAGGATGTGAGGCAGGTCCAGACCGTTTACATTTTACAGCGGTGGGTTACAAAGAATTGGGGAACCGTTACGCAAGTAAGATGCTTACTTTATTGACTAATTAAAGTTATAAGATTAATAAACCTTATAAGCAAGATATGATGATTAAACTTCGATATACTTATACTTTCAAGACTATTTTATTTTTTTGTTTTTTAGTGGTTTCTGGATTTCTATCCCATGCGGAAGAAATAGTCGCTACTAGTCCTGATAAACAGTTAACGGTTAAAATTAATGCAGAAGATGGCCTGCCAAATTTTTCTGTTTTTTTTAAAAATAAAACCATGCTGGAAAAATCTCCCCTTGGGATTATAACCAACGAGGGAGATTTTAGTAAAGGCATGAAATTGCTTAAATCAGATGTGGGACACGTAAGTCACGACTATATACAAGATAAAATTAAGCGAAGTGAAATAACCTATCAGGCCAATACAATTAAGTGTACTTTTGAAAACGCAGATAAAAAACAGATTTCGGTACTTTTTCAGATAAGTAATAACGATATCGCATTCAGATATGAACTGCCAACCTGGGGCGAACGAATAGTTTGTGTAGTAGAAAAAGAGACTACTGGTTTTCGTTTCCCTTCACATACCACAACTTTTCTGTCGCCTATGATGACACCAATGGTAGCTTTTGCTCGTACAGCACCGAGTTATGAAAGTGGATACGAAGCAGATGCACCATTAGAAAAATCAACGTCAGGGGAAGGTTATGTTTTTCCGGGATTATTTAAAATAGGAGATAATGGATGGGTTCTGCTTTCCGAGACAGGAGTTAGTAGTCTCTATTGCGCTTCTCATTTAAGTTCATGGAGGAATGGTGTTTATACTGTTGAATACCCAAATATTAAGCAAAATAACGGCTTTGGCAGCACTGGTGCACAAATAGGGTTGCCGGGGAAAACGCCATGGCGAACAATAACTGTAGGCGATAATCTTAAGCCAATAGTAGAAACTACTATAGCTTTTGATGTGGTTGAACCTTTATATGAAGCAACGCAAAAGTATAAGTATGGAAAAGGTACCTGGAGCTGGATTATATGGCAGGATGAAAGTATGAATTATCAAGATCAGGTGAAATATATTGATCTGGCCGCAGCGCTTGGTTTCGAATATATACTTATAGATGCCTGGTGGGATACCAGAATAGGTTATTCAAAAATGGAGGAGCTTATTAAATACGCCAAATCCAAAGGTGTAGATGTGTTTCTGTGGTATAATTCAAATGGCTCTGCTAACGATGCATTCCAGACACCATTACATAAAATGAATACCTCAATAGCCAGAAAACAGGAAATGAAATGGTTAAAAAAAGTTGGAGTAAAGGGATTGAAAGTGGATTTCCTTGGAGGAGACAAACAAGAAACCATGCGTTTGTATGAAGATATTTTATCGGATGCCAATGACTATGGTTTGATGATTATTTTTCATGGCGCAACACTTCCAAGAGGGTGGGAGCACATGTATCCGAATTTTGTCGGCAGCGAAGCTGTATTGGCTTCAGAAATGCAAATTTTCTCTCAACATGCCCGCGATAATGAAGCGTTTTATGCCACTTTGCATCCGTTTATAAGAAATACAGTGGCCTCCATGGAATATGGAGGTGTGATGTTGAATAAATTCCTTAATAAGGGCAATAAGCAGGGACAGCAAAGATTAACAACTGATATCTTTCAACTGGCTACGGGAGTTCTTTTTCAGAATCCGGTACAGATGTTTGCCCTGACACCGAATAATTTGCATGACGTTCCGCAATTCGAAATAGATTTTATGCGCAACCTGCCTACCACCTGGGATGAAACCGTTTATATAGACGGTTTTCCGGGAAAATACAGTGTGGTTGCTCGCCGGAATGGGTCTAAATGGTATATAGCTGGCGTCAATGCACAGCGAGACGCATTGAAACTGAAACTGGACCTTCCTATGCTAAAAGGTAAAAAGTCTCAATTATATAATGACGATAAACTTAAGCAGCCTTATACGAAAGAGTTAATAGTTAAAAAGAATGGTGTTACTGATATAGAAATACAAGCTAATGGAGGATTTGTGATAGTAGCGAGCGAGTAATTTTATGATGCAATTGATTATGGAATATATAATTAAGAAGGTTACATGCAAAAGGATTTTACAACTTCTTTTCTTACATATACTGGTTTTTCCGTTTAAAGCTTATAGTCAGGATGATTTAAAACTTTGGTACAATAAACCTGTAATTGATAATGTTTGGGAGCAAGCTTTACCGATAGGAAACGGGCGTTTAGGTGCTATGGTTTATGGGATTCCTCAAAGAGAACAACTTCAACTAAATGAAGAAACCATTTGGGGTGGGGGACCATATCGTAACGATAATAATAAAGCTCTCGAAGTTTTGCCTCTGGTTCAAAAAATGGTGTTTGATGGCCAAACACAGGAAGCGGATAAACTTATCAATCAAAGCTTTTTTACCCAAACACATGGCATGCCCTTTCAAACAGCAGGAAGCCTGATTCTTAATTTTCCGGGACATAATCAATATGAGAATTATTATAGAGAACTCGATTTAAATAAGGCAGTTGTTAAAACTACTTATACTGTTAATGGAGTTAAATATACCCGTGAAGTATTTTCTTCCTTTACCGATGACGTTATCATTATGCAGCTTACGTCCAGCGAGAAGGGAGCCTTAAATTTTGACATCGGGTATGTCAATCCTTCCCAACATACGGTTTCAAAGAAAGATAATTCCCTGGTTTTAGAAGGAAGAGGTTCGGACCATGAAGGTATAGAAGGAAAAATCAGATATCAAATACATACCTTGGTTAGTCATGCGGATGGGCATGTAGCGGTTTCTGATCATAAAATTAATATAACAGAAGCAAGCTCAGCCACTATTTATATATCTATAGGGACTAATTTTACCAATTATAAATCCGTAGACGCCAATCCTGCGGAGCGAGCTGCTTCTAAGTTAGCTGTTGCAAAAAAGAAAAATTTTAAATCTGCGCTGCAACAACATTCAGCGACATATTATAAGCAGTTTGGTAGATTTAAACTCAATCTCGGAAGTCAGGATATTTCTAAAGAAGAGCCTACAGACGTACGGATCCGTAATTTTAAGGAAACACAGGATCCTGCTTTGGTGACCTTGCTCATGCAATTCGGGCGGTATTTGTTGATTTCGTCCTCACAACCGGGAGGGCAACCTTCAAATTTACAGGGTATCTGGTGTAATTCTATGCACCCGGCCTGGGACAGTAAATATACGATCAATATCAACACAGAAATGAATTATTGGCCGGCAGAGGTTACCAATTTATCTGATACGCATGAGCCGCTATTTCAGATGTTAAAAGACTTAAGTGAAAGTGGCAGAGAAACAGCAAAAACGCTCTATGGCGCAGATGGTTGGGTAGCTCATCATAATACGGATATCTGGCGTGTCACCAGCCCGATAGATTTTGCAGCTGCGGGTATGTGGCCTACAGGCGGAGCATGGTTGAGCCAGCATTTATGGGAACATTATTTATTTACAGGAGATAGAAAATTCTTAGCAGAAGCCTATCCAATTCTAAAAGGTTCAGCAGATTTTTTCTTGTCATTTTTAATAGCGCATCCTAAATATAAAGATTGGATGGTAGTGTCTCCTTCTATATCGCCAGAACATGGTCCAATAACCGCTGGTGTTACAATGGATAACCAGTTGGTTTTTGATGTTTTGACAAGGACGGCGTTGGCTGGTGAAATACTGGGAAAAGATACCAGCTATATTGCTAGGTTAAAATCTATGGCAAAACGAATTCCACCAATGCAAATAGGTAAGTATACGCAATTGCAGGAATGGCTTGAAGATGTAGACGACCCGAAGAACGAGCATCGGCACGTTTCTCATTTATATGGATTATATCCCGGTAATCAGATTTCACCTTATACAACTCCGGAACTATTTGAAGCTTCACGCAACTCACTAATATACAGAGGAGATTTTGCGACAGGATGGTCTATAGGCTGGAAAATAAATCTTTGGGCCCGGCTTTTAGAAGGCAACCGGGCGTATAAGATTATTAATAATATGCTAACCTTGGTTGATAAGGAAAATAGAGATGGCAGAACCTACCCGAATATGTTCACCGCCCATCCTCCTTTCCAGATTGATGGAAATTTTGGTCTTACCGCAGGTGTTGCAGAGATGCTGGTACAAAGTCATGATAGAGCATTACACTTGTTGCCAGCTTTACCTGATGTCTGGGATACCGGTTCTGTGTCCGGAATTGTAGCCCGTGGAGGTTTTGAAATAGATATGAAGTGGCAGGCAGGTGCAGTTCAGGAAGTAAAGGTATTATCTAAAATTGGCGGTAATCTTCGCTTGCGATCATATGCACCGCTGAAAGGACAAGGATTAAGAAAGGCAGAGGAAGATAACCCGAATATATTAATGAATACCATAACTGGCGCAAAAGCGATAGTGTCTGACAAAGCCGTCTTAAAAGGAAATAATCTAAAGGCAGTTTATGAATATGATGTACCTACTGTTGCCGGTAAAACTTATACTTTTTTCCGGGGAAACAGAGATTAAATTAATAGAATGTAGGTTACGAACGTACCATTGATATAACACTCAGTATTAACTATAACAGGTAATGAGAAAAATTATATTTATAAGTATTTCATGGTTATTAATTCTATCCCAAATTAGCGTTGGGCAGACTTATACCAAAACTAATACAGGAATTAAATTCTCAACAGAAAATATCTCGGTAGAGATTAAGGTTTATAATTCTAAAATCATACGAACCATAAAATACCCCAGAGGAGTGGATTTTTTGAAAGAAAGCCTTTCTGTTATTAAGTCTGAACAAAAGACTCCTTTTACAGTAAATCAGCAAGGTAATGAGCTAACTCTTCGAACGGCAGATTTACATCTTAAGCTCGATTTAAAGTCGGGAACCGTTTCTTACCATCATATTTCGGGAAAAACGCTATTGAATGAACAATTGAGCGATAGTCAGTTTACCCCGTTTAATGATGCCGG
>NZ_JBEBVH010000144.1:0-9948 GCF_040392825.1 Pseudopedobacter sp. | reverse complement strand
TTAGCAAGTACCAAATACTTTGATAGTTTAACCAACGACCTTTACAAACAAATAAAACCTAATTATAAAATTTTCTATCAGACAGCTGCGTATAAAAAAAGTAAAGGTGTAAATAAGAAACTGGATCTTAAAAAAGAAGGCGTATTAGCGGGCTTAAAAGAAGATCAGAAAGATATGGTGATAGAGAATGCATCCCAGAATGCGAGAACTGTAAAAGATAATATTGAAAACAGAAGTGTAGAAACGCAAGACCTTTTTAAGGTAATAACCAGATATATTATTGAATATAACCGAAAGTTCACGCTATCGGTCTCCTGTCTGGTCTTATTTTTTATAGGTGCTCCTTTAGGAGCTATTATTAGAAAAGGAGGTTTAGGGCTTCCGGTGGTTGTATCGGTTATCTTTTTCCTGATATACCATATTATTAGTACAATTGGCGAGAAAATGGCCAGAGATGGTACCATATCACCATTAATGGGTATGTGGATAGCTATTTTTGTGTTAACTCCTTTAGGATTATTTCTTACATATAAAGCAACAGCAGATTCTGCTTTATTTGATATAGATTACTATAAAAACTTGTTTAAAAAACTCTTTAAAAGAAAAGAAAAACAATAGACAATTAAAGTCTCATCTTCATTCAGATGTTACATTATTATTGCTTTTGATTTAAATTACCCTAAGTAAATTTGAGTAACTTTGATAGATTTTTTGAAAGAAGATCGCAATAAGAACATGCTTATATGTTAAATACGATAGAAGAAGCAATACAAGATATAAAAGATGGAAAAATCATCATTGTTGTAGACGATGAAGACCGCGAAAATGAAGGTGATTTTTTAGTAGCAGCCAGATACGCCACCCCAGAGGTAATTAACTTTATGGCCAAAGAGGGAAGAGGTTTAATTTGCGCACCTATTACCGAACAAAGAGGAAAAGAACTGGAGTTAGATCTGATGGTGGGGAAAAATACCGCAACATTAGAAACCAATTTCACAGTAACGGTAGATTTATTAGGTAAAGGATGTACGACAGGTATATCGGCTTCGGACAGATCCAGGACCATTCTAGCCTTGATAGATCCGGAAACCAAACCATCTGATTTGGGCAGACCAGGACATATATTTCCTTTAATAGCTAAAAATGGAGGTGTATTAAGAAGAACTGGTCATACCGAAGCTGCAATTGATTTATCTGTTTTAGCAGGATTGGAGCCAGCCGGTGTTATTTGCGAGGTAATGAATGAAGAAGGGGAAATGGCTCGTTTGCCAGAATTATTGGAGATGGCAAAGAAATGGAATATGAAAGTCGTTTCAATTCAAGATCTGATATCATACCGATTAGAAAAAGAGTCATTAATAAAAAGAGAGGTTTCTGTTAACCTGCCGACTGAATGGGGCGAATTTCAAATGGTTGCCTTCACTCAGGTCAATACCGGAGAAAATCATCTGGCTATAACGAAGGGGGCCTGGAAGCCTAACGAGCCCATTTTGGCCAGGGTGCACAGCTCATGTGTAACGGGAGATATTTTTGGCTCGTGTAAATGTGATTGCGGACCTCAATTGCATAAGGCGATGGAAATGATTGAGAAAGAAGGAAAAGGAATAATTGTTTATATGAACCAGGAGGGTAGGGGAATTGGTTTGATTAATAAACTAAAAAGTTATAACCTCCAAGAACAGGGATTAGATACCTACGAGGCTAATATTGCACTGGGATTTAAGATGGATGAGCGGGATTATGGGGTAGGAGCCCAGATTTTAAGAGAAATGGGAGTCCGTAAAATGAGATTAATGTCAAACAATCCTACAAAAAGAGCAGGCTTAATAGGCTATGGGTTAGAAGTTGTAGAAAATGTTCCTATCGAAATAGCTTCTAATAAACATAACGAAAGATATTTACAGGCAAAGCGGGATAAGATGGGACATACCATCATGAAAAATCCGTAATTGCTTTTTAGAGAAAAGATAATGACCAAAAAATAAATTACATTATCATTCAAAAAAAATCGGGAGAATCTTCTTCCGATTTTTTTATTCTATTTTAACAGGTTTCATATTTTCACCAACCGCAACCAAAGTAAATTCTCCCGTAGATGCTTTTTCTCTATAATCTGAATACATATCCTCTACGTACGCTTCAACCAGCACTTTAATGCTGGTATTGCCAACATGTATGATATTACCAATAAGTTCAACGAAACTTCCTGCGGGAATTGGTTTAATAAAGCTGATTTTATCAGATCCGACGGTAACAAAAGCTTTTCTGGCATAACGCGTTGCAGTAATAAAAGCTATTTCGTCCATCATAGCCATTACAGCGCCACCAAACATAGTATTATGATGGTTTGTAATATCTGGGAATACAGTTTTAAATACGCTGGTTCTACAGGCAAGTATCTTTTCTTCTTTGGTCATTAACAAATATAAGGATAAAGATTCTACGGGTGTTTGTTAAATGGCAGCTTCCTCATATTTAACAATTAATTATAGGATATAATGTGAAAAATAGAAGAACTATTTCTTAAAGAAGCCACCTAAAATATCTCCCAATCCACCTTTCTTGCCCAAAGCAGAGATGGCATCCTGAAAATTAACCTGTCCGTCCCCATTTTGATCTAAACCGATCCCTTTAAGGGAATCCAATAATCCACTGCCTTGCCCATCAGATAACGAAGAAATAATGTCTGATATATTAAATCCGCTATTTCCTTCCTTAGCTTTGGAAAAAATAGACCCTAATATCTGAGGAATGACAGATTGCGAAAAATTTGCAGCGGTTTGTGTGTCTATACCGAAATTGCTTCCCAATTTAGCACTCAAGCTCTGAACTATATTTTGCACTACAGGGTTTGATGTTATAGAATTTACATTGGCTAATCCTGCAATATCATTTATTTGGCCATTAGAGATAGCATCTTTAAATCCGGAAATTATAGATGTACCAGTCTCTCTGGCAACATCAGAGCCCAAATTGTTAGAAATACCTTCCGTATTTTGTACTTGCTGTTGAGCTATTTGGTTAATAAGCTCTTTAATTTTGTCAATCATAACTAGTATTTTATTATTAAGTATTATTGAAATTTACACAAATAAATTAAAAAGATACGGGTGTTTAAGGTATCTTTTTTTGGGAGAAGTTACGGAAAATAGCAGAAAAGAAAAGCCGCTATAAAAGCGGCTAATCAACTATATATCAACTAAGCAATTTTGAAAACTTTGTCGAATGAAACATTGCTGGTACAGCTTACTTCGAGGTCTTTAATTAAACCCGTATTTAAATCCAGTACCCAACCATGAAGCTGAAGGTCTTGTCCCTTTGCCCATGCATTTTGTACAATAGCGGTTGCACTTAGCTTATGAACACCCTCTATCACATTAAGATCAACCATTCTTTTTATTTTTGCTTCCTCATCCTGAATGGCATCTACCTCTTCTTTATGTATTCTGTAAACATCCTTAATGTTTCTTAACCAGTTATCAATTAGTCCGAATTGTTTGTCGGACATAGCTGCTGCAACACCGCCGCAACCATAATGACCATTGATAATAACATGATTCACTTTAAGCACATTAACCGCATAATCCAAAACGCTCAGCATATTTAAGTCGTTGTGGGCAATTACATTAGCAATATTCCTGTGAACAAATATTTCGCCCGGTAAAGTCCCCGTGACTTGATTAGCAGGGACACGGCTATCAGAACAGCCTATCCATAATATAGGAGGCTTTTGTCCCGAGGCCAATTTTTCAAAATAATCCGGGTTTTCCTGTAATGTTTTTTCTACCCAGTTTTTATTTCCTAATAAAAGAGATTCGTATGTTATATGATTTGTTTCTATCATGACTTTTTAATTTTAATTCTGTTCAATAACTTCTTTTAATTCACTTTTGTTCGGTAAGACCTCTTCCAGTTTTGGTAATTGATAGATAGGCCTAATGTTGATCAAATCAACCTCTATTTTGTTTTTATAGGCATTTTGATGAAAGTTCTCTATAATTTCGAGTACATCTCTATCTATATATTTGGAGTTAGAACCGTCTATTATGACTTTTGCACCCTGTGGTATATGCGTTAAGGTGTAGCGTATGGCTCCTTTATTAAGGAATGAAACTTCTTCAGACAATTTGAGTCTGAGTGTTTTTTGTTTACCTTCATTTTCCAGCTTGTAGAAATAAGGGTTTCTCATGTTAGCTCTTAACAAATAGAAAACACCAATTAACATTCCTATAGCAACTCCCATTAGTAAATCAGTAAAAACTATAGCTAAAACAGTGACAAAGAACGGGATAAACTGATCTTTACCGTGCTTCCACATTTTTTTAAACAATAAAATGTTTGCCAGTTTATACCCTGTAAGTAATAAAATAGCAGCCAAACAAGCTAAAGGAATCATATTTATGACTGAAGGGATAGCCAGTAACGCAACCAATAACCATATACCATGAAAAATGGCTGATAGCTTAGTTTGTCCACCCGAGTTTGCGTTTGCCGAAGAACGAACAATAACCGATGTCATAGGTAAACCACCCAACATACCGCTTACGCTATTTCCGATACCTTGTGCAACTAACTCTCTGTTTGTAGGAGACACTCTTTTTTGCTTGTCTATCTTATCAACAGCTTCTATACTTAAAAGTGTTTCTAGCGAAGCAACTACAGCAATAGTAATAGCAACAGTCCATACATCTGGATTCAAAATCTGTCCAAAGTTTGGAAAAACAAAAAGATTAGTAAATTCTCCAAAGCTGGATACAATAGGGATCTGTACCAGATGTTCTGGAGTTAAAGCTAAACCTGTATTGCTAAAAAAATGCGCTAATAAAACTCCCGCAATAACTACTAAAAGTGGCGCAGGAATTACATTTACTTTTTTAATTTTTGGCCAGAATATTAAAATAGCCATTGAAGCTAAAGTAATAAGTACCGCACCAGGTTGTAAATTCTGAAAAGCTGTTGCAATAGCCTCAAATGCACTTTGTTTTTCTGCTGTAGTATTTTCATCGGTAAAGTAGCTAACATCATATCCCAGTGCATGTGGGATTTGTTTCAGAATAAGAATGATACCAATGGCAGCTAACATTCCCTCAATTACTGAAGACGGAAAATAGTTTCCTATTGTTCCTGCCTTTGCAATACCGAGTATAATTTGGATGAGTCCGGCAATAATTACAGCAAGTAAGAATGTTTCAAACGCTCCTAGTTGTGTAATTGCATTTAGAACGATAACTGTTAAACCGGCGGCAGGTCCGCTCACACTCAATTGAGATCCGCTAAAAGAAGCTACAACTAAACCACCTATTATTCCCGTTAAAACACCAGAGAATAAGGGAGCCCCGGAAGCCAGTGCAATGCCCAAACATAGAGGTAGCGCCACTAAAAATACAACAATACTTGATGTGAAGTCCTTTTTCATTGTTTCAGGCCTCAAATATTTTGATACATTGAAACCCGGGAACAAAGAATCTTTTTCCTTTTTCATTTTCGATTAAATAAATCTTTTGTTTAATAAACTCCTTGAAAATTACGTTCGATAAAAAATCACAACGGAATTTTAAACACAACAATCCTCTAATGCACCACGCATTTCAAGAATATAAGCTAAGATTAGTTAACCTATGTTAGGCGGAGGGGTTGGAACAGAAGGGAAAAAAGATTCAATATAATTTCTTGGCTTTATATGATATTTTGTCTTTACGTCCATCTCTATGGGCAATAAAGATAAATCATAAACGCCGTATATGTCTATTGCTTTTTTAACATTGGTGTCTTTTGAATTTTCATGAGTTTCATTTTCCAACTCAAGTTGTAAAATGACTGCATTTACCGTTGTTTTATCTATGTTTATGAAAAGCGGAGCAACAGATAGAACCATTTTGGCCGAAAAGACCATAAGAAAAATGATTGCTATTCTCTTTTTTATTGTTGCTTTAGACATAAAAATTATTGATGTTTCAATTTAAATGTTCCCAAATATATTTTTTAGATATAAAAAGTGCAAGAAAAAAATATTAAGATTACAAAAAGATTAAATTTCTTTGGCATTTTTTGATAAATCTATATTTGTTTTAATTTATTGATTTTCAGTTGATTTGTCTGAATTTTTGTGTGGTATTAATAAAAAGTGATATTCCTCATATTTCACTAAGCTCAAAGTCATTCTATTGTCATTCGGGTTGAGATAGCTTTACACCATCAAAAAAGCTATAATTTATGCAACCTGACAAATTTTATTACGACAACAAAATTGTAAGGAACTTTGCCATTGCCACGATGGTGTGGGGGATTATTGGGATGCTTGTGGGGGTGCTCGCGGCAACACAGTTATTTAGTCCTTCGGCAAATTTAGGTTCTCAGTACACTACTTTTGGTAGAATTAGGCCGCTACATACAAATGCGGTGATCTTCGCATTTGTAGGAAATGCAATCTTTATGGGTGTTTATTACTCGCTACAAAGATTGTTAAAGGCCAGAATGTTTAGCGATGTTTTAAGTAAGATCCATTTTTGGGGTTGGCAGTTAGTTATTGTGCTGGCAGCTATAACCTTGCCTCTTGGAATTACAACATCTCATGAATACGCCGAATTGGAATGGCCAATAGATATTCTTCTGACAATTGTATGGGTAGTTTTCGGAGTAAATATGTTTGGAACAATTTTCAAACGCAGAGAGAAACACTTGTATGTGGCCATTTGGTTTTATATAGCAACCTTTGTTACCGTAGCTGTATTGCATATTGTTAATTCCTTTCAGATTCCGGTTTCTGCATTTAAAAGCTATTATCTTTTCGCAGGTGTACAGGATGCTTTGGTACAGTGGTGGTACGGCCATAATGCAGTTGCGTTTTTCCTCACAACTCCTTATTTAGGATTGATGTATTATTTCCTGCCAAAAATGGCAAACAGACCGGTTTACTCTTATAAATTAAGTATACTTCACTTTTGGTCTCTAATTTTTATCTACATATGGGCAGGACCTCACCATTTATTATATACATCCTTGCCAGGATGGGCACAGTCTCTTGGTGTCGCCTTTTCAATCATGTTAATCGCTCCAAGTTGGGGAGGTATGATTAATGGGTTACTAACTTTAAGAGGTGCCTGGGACAAAGTTCGAGACAATGTGACATTAAAATTTATGGTTGTTGCGCTTACCTGTTATGGTATGGCAACGTTCGAAGGTCC
Organism: Pseudopedobacter sp.; assembly: GCF_040392825.1. Lineage (NCBI taxonomy): Bacteria > Pseudomonadati > Bacteroidota > Sphingobacteriia > Sphingobacteriales > Sphingobacteriaceae > Pseudopedobacter > Pseudopedobacter sp. Next base: position 2,764 of record NZ_JBEBVH010000144.1, on the reverse strand, counting down.
CATGCTTTCTTTAAAAGAAGTTAACGCTATTGCGCACTTTACAGATTGGATTGTTGCTCACGTTCACGTTGGTGCTTTAGGATGGAATGGTTTCTTAACGTTTGGTGTAATGTACTGGTTAATTCCAAGAATTTACAAAACAGAATTGTTCTCTAAAAAATTAGCTTCAACCCATTTCTGGTTGGGAACATTAGGTATTCTTTTTTATGCAATCCCAATGTATTGGAGCGGTTTCACCCAAGGCTTAATGTGGAAAGAGTTTACCGAAGAGGGAATGTTGAAATATCCGGGATTCATTGAAACCACGTTAAGGATTATTCCAATGCATATGTTAAGAGCTCTGGGGGGAGTTATGTACCTGAGTGGAGTTATTATTATGGCTTACAACCTGGTAAAAACTGCTAAGGCTGGAAGCCTGGTAGAACAGGAATATGCCGAAGCATTGCCATTACCGGTAGAAAACCATATCAAAGGAGAAACTGCTCATAAACGATTAGAGCGTAAGCCAATTGCTATGCTTGTTTTAAGCTTAGTAGTAATCTTAATCGGTGGTTTGGTAGAGATGGTTCCAACGTTCTTTATAAGTTCTAACGTACCCACTATTTCCAGTGTAAAACCATATACTCCATTAGAGGTACAGGGACGCGATTTATATATTAAAGAAGGTTGTGTAAACTGTCACTCTCAAACTGTAAGGCCTTTCAGAAGTGAAACCGAGCGCTATGGCGAATATAGTAAAGCAGGAGAGTTTGTGTACGACCATCCGTTTTTATGGGGTTCTAAACGTACAGGGCCAGATTTGCATAGGGTAGGAGGAAAATACAGCCATGCATGGCATTATAATCATATGATAGATCCGTCTAGTATGACACCGGGAAGTATTATGCCTTCTTACGATTGGTTAGCCATACAGGAAATAGACACCACATCAACAGCTTCTAAGATTAATGCACTAAGAAAAATTGGGGTTCCTTATGCCGAAGGCTATGAGAATGTAGCCAACCATGATTTAATGAAACAGGCAGAAAACATTACTGCAGGTCTAAAAGCAGATAATATAGAAGTCTCTCCAACTTCTGAAATGGTAGCAATAATAGCTTATCTGCAAAGATTGGGAGTTGATATCAAAGCAGAAAAGAAAAATTAGTTAAACATCAAAAAATTATAAAATCATGTTTAAACAAATAAGTAATCTAGCAGGAGATGAGGTTTATTTACTGATATCTCTGCTCATATTCATAGCTTTTTTTATAGGTGCAACTATTATGTTGATCAAAATGAAAAAAAATCATACAACATATATGAGTGGACTTCCTATGGAAAGTGAAAACCAGATAAATGAATAAAAAACAGGATATGAAAAAATTGACCTCAATATTTTTATTGTCAGCTTTGACTTTTGGTGCCGGAAACGCATTTGCCGAAGAAGGAAGGATGACTACTACAGAACTGATGAATTATATAGGCGTAGGTGCTATTGTTTTTACATTGGTGCTTGTGTTGATTGTTTGTTTGGTTCTTTTAAACACTTTTAAGGTAATGGCTGCTATCCTCTTAAAAGATAGTAAGCCAGAAGTTCAGCTAGGCGTAGCGGTAGAACAACAGGTTGGAAAAGTAAAGCAAAAACGTACTTTTTGGCAAAAAGTTCTTTCTTTAAGACCACTTTCAGAAGAAAAAGATATAGTAATAGAACATGACTTCGACGGTATTAAAGAATTGGATAATCCAACCCCGGGGTGGTTTATGTATTTATTCTATGGAACTATCATTTTTGCAGTGGTTTATTTATTGAATTTCCATGTTTTTAAATTAGGTAAATCTCAGGAAGACGAATATATAGCAGAAATGGAACAGGCAGAGGCTGCCAAAGAAGCATTTCTTGCACAATCTGCTAATAGAGTGGATGAAAATACAGTAACCTACTCAAATGATCCTGCTGTTATTAGTGCCGGACAAGCAATTTTCGAGAAAAATTGTGTAGCCTGCCATGGAGACAAAGGTCAGGGAACCGTAGGGCCGAATCTTACCGATGATTACTGGTTACATGGAGGAACTGTTAAAAGCATTTTTAAAACCATTAAATACGGTGTGCCTGATAAAGGTATGATTTCATGGGAGAAACAGCTAACTCCTAAAGAAATTGCAGAGTTAGCAAGTTATATTAAATCTTTAAGAGGTACTAATCCCGCAGGTGCAAAAGAACCGCAGGGAGTTGAAGATACAGGTGAAGAACCTGTAGAGGAAAGTGCTCATACAGAAACTGTAAAAGAAATTTAACAAGATCAGTGCACTTAACTAAGTGCACTGATCTTGTTTTCAGGGAAAAGACTAAAATTTTAAAAAGTGGAAGATATACAATACCATAGTACCGTACAGGCTGATGGCAAGAGAAGATGGCTGTATCCATTGGTGAGAAAAGATAAATTCTATACGTATCGTAGTTTTTTAGGGTATACGTTATTGTTATTTTTATTTGTAGCGCCATTTCTTAAGATCAATGGCAATCAGTTACTACTAATAAATGTCATAGAAAGGAAGTTTATCATTTTTGGACAGGTAATATGGCCACAAGACTTTTTCATTTTTGTATTGGCTTCTTTATTAGCTTTAGTCAGTATCGTGCTCTTTACGATAGCCTTTGGTAGGGTATTCTGTGGCTGGATTTGCCCTCAAACAATTTTTCTTGAGTTGGTGTTTCGTAAAATAGAGATTTGGATAGAAGGAGAGCCTGCGGCAAGGAAAAAATTAGACGAAGGAGAATGGA
>NZ_JBEBVH010000143.1:0-10049 GCF_040392825.1 Pseudopedobacter sp. | reverse complement strand
TGATTTATAGTTTACAAGCGTTGTTAGTGCAATGGAGTTAACCCCTCCGCTACTCCAATTATCACTAAAAGTCGCCTGATTTAAGTTAACACCAAAAGATGCAGTTGTTTTCCAGTAGTTCACTTTTCTTTGAACCAGATAAAAAGGCAGCGTCTTTTTTGTAATCTGGAAATAATTTGGCCTGGTTACAAAAGAGTTTTTCTTGGGATAAATGATAGTGGTAGCTATGGTATCTGACTCTGAAAAACCTACTTGAGCACCAGCAGACAATATATTTGAAATGATTAAACCCAGGACAAGTAAGCTTTTTAAAAGTATACTCATGATTTTCGAAATTCTTAATATCTGATATTAAATAAAATAACGTCAGCAAGCGCAAAATTGTACATAATTTTCCTAATAGCGGTCATAAATATGACAAAAAAGCCCAAAACCTGCGCTCTCTTAAATAGTCACTGTTTTGGTCATTGGCATAGGCTTCCCGTTCAAAAACAATGTTTTTATATGCGATATGATGGTTTTTGTAGTAAAAAAGATTAATGAAGTAATGGAAAAGATACAATAAATAAAAAGGAATTATAAGTAGTTCCAGCTGTTGCCTTAAATGAATACGCTCGTGAAAAACCAAAGTACTGGAGTAGCTTTTATTCCGTTGCTTAAGGAGAATAAAAGGAAATATAGCCATTCCACTTACTTTCAACCAGGGACAAACAATTACCGGAAACCTCATGGCTTTTCAATAGGTTTTAAACTCGAAACATCTTCGGGATATGGATTTTTCATAAACCGGATATAAGCCATTTTGATATAACTTACCAAATCATACTCACTTGCACCATATACAAAATAATAAGAAGGTCTATAATTAATCATAAATAACTCTAATTTATCCCCTTTTAGCCCCGTATATTTGGAAACCAGCGTCCGGTTAAATTTCTCATCTATGAAATTATTCATATAATCGCGCTCCATTATTTCCTGAAGCTTTTTGGCATTTCTGCCAGCCCTGCTCAATGAATTCCAAATGGCATCAATACTTAGTCCAACCCCCGATTGCCCAATAGAAAGCAAGTCTCTGTTTGTTAACCGGTTAAGGCTATTAAACTGTTTTCTAAGCTCCTCATACCTTCTTTGTGCAGACAAAGCAGAATCTCTTACTAAAACTTCTTTCAGGGGGATTGCCACACGTTTTAAATAAAAAACCAAGGCCGTCTGATTGGTATAAACTAAAGTGTCAATATAAAAACCTTCGGCCACTGCCTGCAATTTATCACCTGGCTTTACAGAAATTTTGAATTCTCCTTTCGTATTATTAAAGAGTTTCACCCCAGTTCTCAGGTTGCTGATATTGACCCTGTTAATACGTTGACGGGTTTGCTGATCAAAAACAACGCCACTCATCTCGACCTCCTGGGCAGACAGTTGTGCGATATAAAAAATCGCACTCAATAAAATGCATAAAGCCCTTTTTAATATCAAAATGCTTACTTTCTAATAATTAGTTCCTGACCAACTTTTATCGAATTATCAGTAATATAATTCAACTTTACCAACTCATCTACACTTACATTAAAACGTTTAGAGATGCTAAATAGCGTGTCGCCCGGAGCAACGGTATAAATTGTTGGGTTATAAACCGGAGCTTTCCCTGGATTATACGTTGTTGAGTTTGTCTGTTTTTTTATGAGCAAACGTTGACCTATTTTAATATTTCCATCATCAACCTGGTTTATCTGCAAAAGCTCATCTACCGTTAAACCGAATCTTTTAGACAAACTATAAGGCGTATCTCCTTTCACCACAATATAATAGTCTCCCTCTATGGCTACCGGAGCATCTACAGGTCTATCTTTAACAGGTTCTTTCGGAATATTTTTGTTGATATCAGCAAGCACTCTGTCTTCCCTCTTTATTTTCTCTATTTTTCCTTCTTTTCTATCGTATTGATGAAGTTCGTATCGCTCTATTATAGAAACTAGCAATTCGGGATAGCGCGGATTTGTCGCATAACCTGCTTGTTTCAGACCTCTAGCCCAACCTTTATAATCGTCTTTTTCCAACTCAAAAAGGGGAGCATAACGCTTTCGTTTTAAAAACTCCGAGTGATCGCGATAGCTTTCATCCGGATTATTGTAAACACGGAAGCAGTCGTCCTTCGCATCATCATCTTTATAGTAGCCCTTTCCTCGCCAGTCACTTGTACATTTTATACCAAAATGATTATTCGCATATCTTGCTAAATCGCTGTTTCCATTGCCCGATTCTAAAATTCCCTGTGCTAATGTAATGCTGGCGGGAATTCCGTACTTATTCATCTCACTAACAGCAATTCCTTTAAATCTGTCGATATAAGTCTGGGCTGTATAAGTAGTAAAATTTCCTTTCGTGTGTTTATTTACTTCTCTTTCTATCTGTTTGTTGTTCTGATGGTAAACAGATCCCGAACCACGGTTCGGTTTAGTTATTTTCTTCTTTGAGGAACAAGCGCTTAAAAAAGCTATCGCGAAAACACATAACAGAATATTCTTTATTGATAAATGAAATCTCATGTTCTGTTTTTATTTTTTTCTAATGATAAATAATCCGTCTCTAACTGGCAATATTAATTTTTCCACTCTGTCATCTTTAGCAATTTCATCGTTGAAATTCATGATATTGCTGGTGTCTTTATCAGACTTATTCTCTAACACTTTTCCGCTCCAAAGCACATTATCTACTATAATAATTCCTCCTTTTCTAACTTTGTCAAAAACCTGCACATAGTAATTATAGTTGCTTTTTTTATCGGCATCGATAAAAACAATATCGAACACTTCGTCTAGTAACGGAATTATTTCCTGTGCATTGCCTATTCTATAATCTATTTTTTCTTTATATTCCGACTGGTCGAAATAACCTCTTACTCTTTCTTCCAGCTCTTCATTAATATCTAAAGTGATAATCTTTCCTCCATCTGCCAAACCTTCGGCAAAACAAAGCGTAGCATATCCGGTAAAAGTTCCTATTTCCAGAATCCTCTTCGGATTTACCAGTTTAGAAATCATACTGATTACCCGGCCCTGATAATGGCCCGATAGCATTCTTGGCAATAAAACCTTTAAATTGGTTTCACGGTCGATGTGTTTTAGCAATTCTGGTTCCGGCTCGCAATAATGCTCCAGATATCGCTTTAAAGTCTCGTTAATGAGTTCCATTTGGCAAAGGTAGTACCCAAATTCAAAAGTAAAAATTCAAAAGACTGTTAAGAGGTCTTAAAATCTCTTGTTCGCTTTTATAGTGACACGCATTATAGACGTTGTTGATTAGGATTATCAAAAATTAAGGACACAAAAAAAGCTTTCAAACGGGGAGAATGAAAGCTTTTAACTAACCAATTATAAACCTGACACAAATGTAGGCCGTATGATCGTACCCGGCAAGGACATTAACGTTATTTAACATTTTCAACAAAAAAGCCCCCGTTAAACGAGAGCTCAGTGATGACTTGTTTTGTGCAATATTTAAAACTATTCGCTTTTTGTTTTATCTAGTGAAATTAATTGCTCTACAATAACATCAGTACTATAGCGCTTTGTTCCGTCTTTCGCTTCATAAACGTTATTATTTAAACGTCCTTCTACTGTTAGCCTGGAACCTTTCTTAATTTGTTCTTCGGCCATTGTTGCCTTGCTGTTCCAAAAAACCAGTGTAAACCATTGTGTCTTTTTTACCTCTTCCCCGTTAGCACTCCTGAAAACTTCATTGACAGCTAAGTTAACCCGCGCCACTTTTTTACCTTTTCCAAATTCTTTAACATCCAGGTCTGCACCTGTGAAACCAGAAAGAGTTACTTTGTTAATTACATTTTTCATGTTCTAAATTTTAAGTTTTTACTATTTAACGACCAATGCTCTCATGAACATCGACGATACAAAGTTGGCCACACAGCCAGACTTTAGTCGGAAATTATCCGTTTATACACGTTTATACTTGGGCATTCGCCAATGAAGCATATCTTTTGATTTAAACAGAAATATTTTTAACTTCAAAACTAAAAAGGGCAACATGGAAAGACTTTGTTTAGACTGCCAACAACCTGTTATTGGAAGAGCAGATAAAAAATTTTGTGATGACCAGTGCAGAACCAACTACAATAACCGATTAAAATCTCAGGACAATAGCTTGCTTAAGCAGATCAATCAGATTTTAAAAAAGAACTATCAAATCCTGAAACAATACAATCCTGAAGGAAAAACGAAAGTAAAAAGAGATTTGCTTTTGCAAAAAGGCTTTAATTTTGCCTATCATACACACATTTACACTACACAAAAGGGCATTTCTTATATTTTTTGTTATGATTATGGCTATCTGGTATTGGATAATGAGAATATATTATTGGTAAGAAGAGAGAATAAATAAGTTTCCTGTACAAAAAGAGACCTTCTTATTTTTTATTTGCTGCGACCCCTAAAAATTTCACTTTATAATTTGATCTAAAGGATTTTTTATTTGTATTTAATAGGACAAATGACCAGCAAGTTATATACAAACAAACATTTGAAATTTCTAAGTGTATTAATATTATATCAAACAAACAGGTAACAAAATATGCAAGCCTATATAGGAATCATTATGATTGTACTGCTCATATGCATGGTCATATTTCGCGTACTTAGTTTAAAACAACAAGGTATAGAGGCAATTGAATTTGGTAAAAAAGATCCAAAAGACTATTTCATTCCTCCATTTGCAGTTTTTTATCTATACCTGATTTTGGCAAATGCATTTGATTTACCAACTATTATACATCAAAATTTATTTGAGAACCAAACAATGGCATGGATTGGTGTTCTATTTTGTCTAATGTCACTAAGCTTATTTTTATGGGCATTGATATCTTTTAAAAAAAGCTTTCGCGTAGGTTTGGCAGAAAACTCCTCTCAGGGCTTAATAACTCAGGGAGCATTTGCTGTTAGTCGAAATCCAATTTATGTCTCTTTTGCCGCAATGCTGATTGGACAATTTCTAATCTTCCCCAGTTGGATTTTGTTAATCTATATTTTCGCCGGAATTCTTACCTTTCACCGACAGGTATTGAAAGAAGAAAATTTTCTGGCAATCCAATATGGTGATGAGTTTGAACAGTATTGCGGAAAAGTAAACCGGTATCTCTGACCATTAATTCATTCTTCAATTAGAAAAGTTGATAAAAATAGAGCTTATCCGCTCAGAGCTAAAAGAAACTCGTTTTCTCCATATACGACTGCAGAATAATCGTTGCCGAAACCGTATCTACCAAAGCCTTATCCTGCCGTGTTTTCTTCTTTGCCCCACTTTGTAAAATAGCAGCAGAAGCCATTTTTGAGGTAAAACGTTCGTCCATCATCTCAATTGGGATTTCGGGAAAGTTCTTTTTCAACAGATTCACAAAGCCTCTAACGTGTACCGCCGACTGAGAATCTGTGCCGTCCATTTGCTTCGGTTCGCCAACTACAAAAGTTTCTACGGCTTCTGTCATCAAATACTTCTTTAAGAAATCTACTATATCTTTCGGATGAATGGTTGTTAAACCATTAGCAATAATTTTCATGGGGTCTGTAACAGCAATCCCAATGCGTTTGGTACCGAAATCGAAAGACATTATTCTGGCCATATGAAGTATCAGGTGTTTAGTACTCAGTATCAAGATGCTTGATACCGCAAAAATAAGATTTATCTTCTGATTTTGATATCATCAATTAATTGTAAATACTTGGTACCCGATACTTTCTACTTGCTACTTATTTATTATTTTGCAACGATGCAGTTTAAAGATATTGTAGGACAACAAGAGGTTAAAGATCACCTGGTTAAGATGGTTAAAAATCAAAGGATTAGCCATGCCCAGCTATTTTTAAGCCCCGAAGGCTCTGGCAGCTTAGCATTGGCTGTAGCTTTTGCTCAATATATCTGCTGCGAAAATAAGCTGGAAAACGATTCTTGTGGAGAATGCAGTTCCTGCAGAAAATACCAGAAACTTATCCATCCAGACCTACACTTTTCTTACCCTTTTTTTGCTAAACATAAGGAAGACAATGCATTAACGTTTATAGAAGAGTGGCGGAGGACATTTTTGAACAATCCCTATCTGGGATTGGACGAATGGAGAGAGAATTTAAGTGCTGACAATAAACAGGCAAATATTAATATTGCCGAATGCCATAGCATTATTCAGAAACTAAGCTTAAAGCCTTTTGAATCTGAATATAAGATTTTAATCATGTGGCTTCCGGAGTACCTGGATAAAGAAGGAAACGCTTTATTAAAAATTATAGAAGAGCCTCCTCATAAAACACTGTTCCTCCTCGTTGCTCAGAACCAGGATCAGATCCTGAATACTATTTTATCCAGGACACAAATCGTAAAAATTCCAAAACAGAAAAATGAGGCTATCAAGCAGTTCCTTATAGACAAACTCCAGTTATCTGAAAATAAAGCAGAGCAGATTGCGTATTTAAGTAATGGGAACCTGCAGAATGCCCTTATTTTTTCTGAACAGGAAGAAAACGATTTCCATGAAAAAATGGCCAATTGGTTAAGGGCTTCTTACAGCAATAAAGGCTCTGTTTTTATTCCTTTAGCAGAAGATGACCTTGCCAAATTAGGTCGTGAGAATCAAAAAAATCTATTGCGCTATGGTATTAACCTGATGCGTGAATGTATACTTTTTTTAAGTGGAACACCAGGTTTAGTGCATCTGCCAGAGAAAGAATTAGAATTTATTAGTAACTTTTCGAAAGTTTTGGATATTGCAAAAGCCGAAGCTATTGCAAATGAGTTCGAAAAAGCGCATTATCATATCGAACGTAATGCAAATCCGAAGATATTATTTTTAGATGTATCTTTGAAATTAGTAAAAATTATAAAGTTTAATACGCTCCCTGTTACAGGGACTCAACATATATTGATATAATTATGGGATGTGGAAGTTGCTCATCGGGTGGAGGATGTACACCCGCGGGCTGCAAAAGTAACGGTTCTTGTATGACCGATGGCGGTTGCAGCAAATTAGATGTTTACGACTGGCTTTCCGACATGGATTCGCCAGCTAACTATAAACCTTTTCCTTTTGTAGAAATACGTTTTAAAGGTTCCAGAAAAGATTTTTACAGGAATGTTGACAATATTTATTTAGAAGCCGGAGAATTGGTTGTTGTAGAAACAACAGGCGGAGGATATGATGTTGGCCACGTCACGCTTACCGGAGAACTGGTTCGGGTTCAAATGAACCGAAAAAAGGTAACCGAAGAAAAAGCACCATTAAAAATCTTTAGAAAAGCGACCGTTCAGGACGTAGAAAAATGGAAAAGCGCCAAAGAAAGAGAATATGAGACCATGCACAAAGCAAGAACGATTGCTTTAGAATTGGGCCTGGAAATGAAACTAAGCGATGTTGAATATCAGGGAGACAAAACAAAGGCAACTTTCTTTTATACAGCAGAAGGTCGTGTTGATTTCAGGGAACTGATTAAAAAATTGGCCGAAGCATTCAGGGTTAGAATAGAAATGCGCCAGATTGGTATGCGCCAGGAAGCCAGCCGTTTAGGGGGTATTGGCTCTTGCGGGCGTGAGCTTTGCTGTTCTACGTGGTTAACAGATTTTAAAACCGTTTCTACCGCAGCAGCCAGATATCAGAACCTGTCTTTAAATACGTTGAAACTTGCGGGACAATGCGGTAAATTAAAATGCTGCCTAAACTACGAATTAGATAGTTATATGGACGCATTGAAACATATTCCTGATAATGCAGATCTCTTAAAGACCTCAAAAGGTGATGCTAAATTGCAAAAAACCGATATCTTCAAAAAAGTAATGTGGTTTAGCTATTTTGGAGAAGATAACACCTGGATACCTCTTCAGATAGATAGGGTCAGAGAAATTCTGGCTCTGAATAAACAAGGGCAAATGCCTGAAGAATTAAAAGATTTTGAATCTTTTGAAGAAGAAATTGTTATAGAAAAGTCTTTTGACTACGAGAATGTAGTTGGTCAGGACAGTTTGACCCGCCTGGATGAAAAGGCCAGAAGGAAAAAGAAAAAGAATAAATCCGGAAACGGAATTAATAACAATAATGGAGCAAATAAAAATGTCAAACCGGGCAACAACAATCAACCAGCTCAACAACAAAACAAAAAAGCTCCGCAGCAAAATAATAATCAGCAAAGCAGGGGAAATACTCCTGATAGAGAGAAAAAACAAAACAACAGCGCTTCGGCAGAAACCGGAACAGTTGTAAATAAAGAACAAAACGGAGAACAGAAACATAAGAAACGGTTCAAGAAAAGAAAACCAAATAATAACAATAAAAAGCCCGATCAACAATGAGAATGATCTTTAAATGCTTTTTAATAACAGCAATCACATTGTCAGTAGCTTCTTGTACTGATAATGTGGTTATTGACGAATACACAGCAGTAAGCAATGAAAACTGGTCTTACGACAAGCCTATAAAAACAGTCGTAGACATTAAAGACGCAAGCATACCATACAATATATACGTTAACTTCAGACATACCGAAGATTATAAATATTCGAATATCTGGCTACGTCTTTCTCAGATTTCACCTCGTAATAAAAAAACTACTGCAAGAGAAGAGTTCCAGCTAGCTTTAGCTGATGGAAAATGGATTGGCAAAGGTTCGGGTAATCTTTATAGCTATAGGCTGATCTATAAAGAGGGTTTCAAATTTGATACTGCCGGTAAACACACTTTCATTATCGAGCAAAATATGCGGGACAATCCTTTAAAAGCTGTAACGGATGTTGGGCTAAGGGTTGAGCCGGCGAAGTAGTTTGTTCTCTGCTATAAATATAGAGACCTCCCTTTCGTCGAGGTGACGGCAATTTTGAATAGGTCTTAGTTATCATGAATATGCTTGTCCGGAATGCACTATATTAACATCCGACTATAGTATAAATACAGATTAAAAATTCGTTCAAAATGCGACAGGGCTAACATCCCGAATAGCCTATTTTTTTTAAACAGTACTTACGCCACTAAATCTCTTCCTCTTCGTTCGGATATTTAAAACATCACCACTTAATCTAATATTGATCTGATCCTCATAGTTTATGAATATAGTTCGTAGTCAATCTATAATAAGTCCACCTTTTATTATAAAAACATGGACTTGATATGGACTAATATGGAAAAAGTATAGATTCACAGAGAATCAATTTACTATAAGATGCAGTTTATTATTTGGAAGTTCTAACAATTTTAAATATCCTTTTAGACTGTTAAAACATCTGAACAGCATAAAAAATGGCTGCCTAAAAGTTATTGTTCAGGCAGCCGATAAACTATTATTTATACTTCCTGGTTTGGTTATCTTTTCCTTTTTCTAACGGCACTATGCTAATCGCTGCTCCGCCTCCCTGTGCAAGTTTTAGTTTGAAGACTGTTTTTGTGTCTACTTTAAAGCGTTCTATCTTGTGCGCTTCTGGATTATTTTTCCAATCTGCATTGTCGGCGTCTCTATAAATAGTTGCAATATAGTCTTTTCCTTTATCCAGAAAATTTAATGGAATCTGAGCAATTCTTGCATGCTCATCGGTAATGGCACCAATAAACCAATTTTCTGTTCCTTTTGCTTTACGGGCAATAGTTACAAAATCTCCGGGCTCCGCTTCTACAATTTTGGTGTCGTCCCAATCTACGGCAACGTCTTTGATAAAGTTAAATGCATCGGGGTATAAAGCGTAGTTATCCACTTCATCGGCAACCATTTGTAACGGGCTATGAATGGTAACATATAGGGCCAATTGTTTAGCTAGGGTGGTATGAACTTGTCTTTGGGGATCGTTTTCGGCAAATCCTTTTAGTTTAAATATTCCAGGAGTATAATCCATCGGTCCGCCCATCAATCGTGTAAATGGCAAAATGGTTTCATGTTCAGGCAAGTTACCTATACTAAAAGCATTGTATTCGTTGCCTCTTCCTGCCTCAATAGCCATCCAGTTCGGATAAGTTCTATGCACACCTGTCGGCCTTACAGATTCATGCGAATCTATTGTAATTTTATGTTTTG
>NZ_JBEBVH010000142.1:0-10058 GCF_040392825.1 Pseudopedobacter sp. | reverse complement strand
TTATAGCTTTTCTTAAAACTGCATCGACCTGAAAGGGAAGTCTGAGGTGCAGTAATCTGGCGGCAGTTAACGCTCCATCTGTACCATGACCTAAGGATGCCCCTGTCATTAAAGTGATTTTCAATGGTTCTGTTTTTGACCTTTCAACCAAAGCTCCCAATACAGCTTTACTGTCTCCTGATTTCGTAAAACCACTTGAAGCAACTACCATTTTATCTTTGAAAAAAGAAGCAGCTTTTCTATCGTCAATAATTCTCTCGCGTAATTCCGTATTTAAAATTCTTTCAGTCATTTTTTATACCGTTAGATTTATACAAATCTATCAGGATTTGCCCTTTAATGACATTTAGTTAGGTAAAATGTTTGTGAGATTAAATTTAAAGTGAGATATGTAGTGGCATTAATGAAACACCTGAAAATACCTGCATTAAAAACTTATGTTTAGCTATAGGCTGTAGAAAAGAAACGAAGAGAGTGTCTAAAAATCCATCGTCATTGCGAGGTAACGAAGCCTACCTCGACGGCAGTCAGGCAATCTGATGATGTCAAAAACGCAGATTGCTTCGTCATACTTCCTCGCAAAGACGTGTTTTTTAGTATTCGATAACCTTTTAGACAGCTTCTTTAATACAGTATCAGGACTAATAAATTTATCCCTTTATTCCCTTGATAAACTCATCGATATGTGCTAAGTAATCGCTTCCGTCATTTTTTAATGTTTTAACGAATGCGCTCCCTACGATTGCACCATTTGCATATTTATTTGCTCTCATGAATGATTGATTATCAGAGATTCCAAAACCAATAATTAACGGATTTTTAAGGTTCATCGCTTTTACTCTTTCGTAATACGACGTAATTTTATCAGAAACATTTAATGCACTTCCTGTTGTTGCTGATGAGGAAAGCAGGTAAATAAATCCGGAAGATAAATCATCAATCTTTCTGATTCTTTCTTCTGAAGTTTGAGGGGTTACAATGAAAATATTAGATAAACCATTATCCAGGAAGTCATTTTTATACAAATCTTCATATTCGTACATGGGTAAGTCTGGAACAATTACTCCATCCACGCCAACTTCTTTTGCTTTTGCACAAAATTCCTTAACTCCATATTGGATCATTGGATTTACATATCCCATTAGCAAAATCGGGATACTCACTTTACTTCTTAAATCTTTCAATTGTTCAAAGAGTACTTTTACCGTCATTCCATTTTCCAAAGCAGTTTGCGAACTTGCCTGAATTACGGGTCCGTCTGCAACCGGATCTGAATACGGAAATCCTATTTCCAAAAAATCTGCCCCTGCAGCTTCTAATTTTTCGGCAATTTTAATCGTAGCGTCCAGTTCGGGATATCCAGCTGTAAAGTATATAGATAGGATATTTTCTTTTTTATTTTGAAAAAGCTTTTGTAATCTGTTCATTTCATGTTTTGTTGCTCGTTGCCTGCTATTCGTTGCTCGTTAGACGATGGACGAAAAGCAACAGACGAGATGTTATAAATTAAAATATTTCATAAAAGTGCCCAGGTCTTTATCTCCTCTTCCCGACAGACAAACCACTACATTCTCGCCACCTTTAAATTCCATTTTCTCTAACTGCGCTAAAGCATGTGCTGATTCTATTGCCGGAATAATTCCTTCCAATTTAGACAACAGCATACAAGCCTGTAATGCTTCATCATCAGTAATGCTTACATATTCTGCTCTTTTCACTTTATGCAAATGCGCATGCTGTGGGCCGATTCCCGGATAATCCAATCCGGCAGAAATAGAATAAGGTTCGATTACCTGACCATCTTCTGTTTGCATTAAAATTGTTCTTGAGCCATGCAACACGCCTTCTTTACCTAACCTGGAAGTAGCGGCCGAATGTCCCGAATCTACCCCTAGTCCGGCTGCTTCCGCAGCAATAAGTTTTACATTTTCATCATCCAGAAAATGGTAAAACATACCCATAGCATTGCTTCCACCGCCAACACAAGCCAGTACATAATCCGGAAGTTCCGACCCGGTATGCTCTTTCAATTGTTTTTTGGTTTCTTCTGAAATAATGGATTGAAACTGAGCCACCATTTCCGGATAAGGATGAGGACCAACTACAGAACCTATAATGTAATGTGTATCTTCCGGATTGTTAATCCAATCGCGCATAGCTTCGTTAGTAGCGTCTTTTAAAGTCTTGCTTCCTGAGGTCGCAGGAATAACTGTTGCTCCCATCATTTTCATGCGGGCAACATTCGGAGCCTGACGCTCAATGTCAATCTCTCCCATATAAACAACACACTCCAGGCCTTTTAAAGCACAAACCGTTGCTGTTGCTACGCCATGCTGGCCCGCTCCTGTCTCGGCTATGATTCTTTTTTTCCCCAACTTCTCTGCTAATAAGATCTGGCCGATGGTGTTATTCACTTTATGTGCCCCGGTATGATTTAAGTCTTCTCTTTTCAGGAAGATATTTGCCCCGTACTTTTCAGATAATCTTTTAGCAAGATATAAAGGAGATGGTCTGCCTACATAATCTTTTAAAAGTGATTTAAACTCTTTTTGAAATTCATCACTTGCAATAATAGCCTCGTAATTAAGCCTTAATTCTTCTACATTTGGATAAAGCATTTCGGGAATGTAAGCCCCGCCAAAATCTCCGTAATATCCATCTTTAGATACTCTGTATTTACTGTTTTCCATCTTGTTCTCTTATATTTTTAAATGCTTTTTCAAGCAACTCTATATTCTTTATTGCTGGTTCTGTTTCAAATTTTGAATTTAAATCCACAGCGTATAACTGGGGATGACTAATTTCTTTTACCTTTTCCAGATTATCCGCATCTAAACCTCCACTTAAGAAAAACGGTTTATTCAATTGATAATTTTTCAAAATATCCCATGAAAAAGTCTGGCCTGATCCGCCGTAATCGACAGTTTTTGTGTCAAACAAAAAGAAGTCAACCACATCTTCATACGCTTTTAAAATATCAAAATTAAAATCTTCGCTTACACCGAAAGCTTTAATTACCGTAAAGCCTTCTTCTTTAATTGCTCTGCATGTTTCCGGTGTTTCATCGCCATGAAGCTGTACAGTAGAAATTCCGTATATACGGCTAAATTCTACTACTTCATTAACAAAGGCATTTACAAAGACCGCAACCTTCTTAATAGCAGGACTTAAATTCTGAATGTGCTGTCTTTCAAAATCCAGTCCTACAAATCTCTTTGATTTCGGATAAAATATAAAACCCATAAAATCCGGAGACAAGGCAGCAACATCTGCTACATTCCCTTCATATTTCATTCCACAAACTTTAATTTTCATTCTATGCTGAAATTGAAAGTAAAGTATTAAAAGATTTCAACGCGTTTCCTGATGTCAGCGACTCTTCTGCCTTATAGTAACAATCTGCAAAACTTAAAGCAGGTTCCATGGTGTTAATTGCCAATGCAGCATTAACCAGAACGACGTTAGTCTGCTCTGTTGTGGCCCTATTATTCAATACTGTTTCGAAAATTCTGGCAGATTCTTCTACTGTAGACCCTCCTGCAATAGTCATTGGATCTATCTTTTCGAAACCTAAAGATTCAATCTGGTAAATTTTTTCCCCCTGATTTGAAAAGACTTTAAAGTCGCAGGTTAAAGACACCTCATCGTATCCTTCCAGTGCATGCAAGATCGTATAGTTCATGTTTGACTGTTGATATAAATACGCGTATAATCTGGCCAATTCTAAACTAAATACACCCACAATTTGGTTTTGAGGTTTAGCCGGATTAATCATAGGCCCAAGCATATTGAAGAATGTTTTAATACCCAGAGCTTTTCTTATGGGCGCAACATTTTTCATTGCGGGATGAAACAAAGGTGCATGCAGGAAGCAAATGCCCGCTTTGTCCAGACTTTTATGTAAAATATCTGCATTATTGGTAAACTTATAACCTAAATACTCCATCACGTTAGACGAACCACATCCCGAGGAAACACCATAATTACCATGTTTTGCCACATGATAACCCGCTCCCGCAACTATAAAAGACGCTAAAGTAGATATATTGAAAGTGTCTTTTCCGTCGCCACCTGTACCGCACAGATCGATCAGATTGAATTCTTTATTCAAATCTACAGGCAGACATAATTCCAGCATGGCATCTCTAAAACCCGAAAGCTCTTCTATAGTAATATTACGCATACAATATGCGGTAATAAAAGCAGTCATCTGACTTTCGTTATACGCTCCGGAAGTCATTTGAGTTAGAATATCTTTAGATTCCTGGCGTGTAAATGTCTTATGTTCAAATAAAGTATTTAATATTTGTTTCATACAAATTGTTATTAAAAAAAAAGGGCAACCAAACTGGCAGCCCTCTAATATCTTTATGCAGTATATACAAGCAGGTTGCCTACGATAATTCGCAGGTCCACCAACCAATATTTACTACAGTGTTTATCATTTTCTCGTGTATATCACAAATATGATAATTTATTCAACAGTTTAAAAATATTTTTCAGAATTATTTGTTTTCTGAGGATCATTATTTAATTAGCGGCTCTTTTTCTTTGGCAAAGACATTATATACCAGTTTATCCAATAATGCCGGGACAAATTTTTGTAAAAAGACAGTAAGTTTACCTTGTCCTGTCATAACTAATTCTCTTTTTCGTTTCACTAATCCATCTGCAATTATTTTAGCTACTTCTTCTGAGGTCATCATCTTACCTTCATCCATACTGGTTTCCCCCTGTGAAACTGCATCTTTGTTTAATGCTACATTTCTAATGTTAGATGCTGTAAAACCCGGACAAGCAGTCATTACATGTAAACCTGTTTTTAAATTTTCTACTCTCAGCGATTCTAAAAACCCATTCATTGCAAATTTAGATGCTGAATAGCCCGTTCTACCGGGTAATCCTTTATATCCTGCTATTGAAGAAACACCTACTACAGAACCTTTAACTTTCAAGAGTTCGGGCAAAGCATACTTAGTACAATAGACTGTTCCCCAGAAATTAATATCCATAATTTGTCTGAGGACTTTTAAATCCAGGTCATTAAATAATGCCCGCATGGAAATCCCTGCATTGTTTACCAATACATCTATTTTCCCCATAGAATAGAGTGCCTGATTTACAAAATTGCGGCAATCTTCTTCGTTGGTTACGTCCAGCTGTATAGCTAAAGATTTAACATTATATTTCTTGATGATATTGTCTGAGATCTCACAGAGCTTCACATACTGTCTGGCTCCTAAAACCACATTTGCCCCGCGACTTGCAAATTCTTCGGCTAAAGATTTGCCAATTCCACTGGAAGCTCCTGTTATCAGGATTACTTTATCTTTTAAATCCATTATTTATTTCCTGAATATTGTTAAATATAAGTACCAGTACGAATAGCTATTTCATTAGCGTATTTTCGTAAGGAACCCTCGTTGCAATAGATCTGCCCAATGTTATCTCATCTGCATACTCAATTTCTCCCCCAAAAGCAATCCCTCTGGCAATTGTACTTATTTTGATATTAAAATCTTTTAGCTTTTTATGGAGATAAAATATGGTGGTATCTCCTTCCATTGTGGCACTTAATGCAAAAATAACTTCCTGAACCTCTCCTGTTCTCACTCTTTCCAATAGTAATTCTATGGTTAAATCTGCCGGCCCTACTCCATCCATTGGCGAAATTAGTCCGTTAAGAACATGATAAAGCCCCTGATATTGGTGTGTATTTTCAATTGCCATCACATCTCGTGTATCTTCCACGACACAGATAGTAGACACATCTCTTTTTGTAGAATTACATATTTCGCAAATGCCTTCGTCGGAGATATTGTGGCATTTCTGACAATATTTAATATTGTCTTTAAGTGTTGTGATGCTGTTACTGAAATTATGTACTTCTGTAGAACTGCTTTTTAGTAAATGTAACACCAAACGCAAAGCAGTCTTTTTGCCTACTCCCGGAAGTTTAGAAAACTCTTCTACTGCACTCTCTAATAATTTAGAGGAAAAATTCATGTTGCGAAAATAAGGAATATCTATTTCATTTACTACAAAGCATATAAAGGTTTCGAGACGTTCGGAGCCCATGCATTGTTCCCGGCCTTTGAGTGAATAAAAAATATCACTTTCGGCTTTCAATTTATGATGGATAAGGTAGCGTGAAACAATAAAAAGGAACAGACTATAAGTTAAGACTTTAACTGTTTACCTCTGGCATTTATGAGGTATAGTTTATATAACTGACAAATTAAAAGTTAAGGCAAAAACAAAACTTATTAAGACAAAAAGTGTATCTTATTTTAGAATAAAGTGGAAAATTATGGTAAATGACGATAAAATCAGAAGTGCTTTTGAGAATAAAACCTGGCAGGAAATTAAGGTAACAGACTCCTGGCAGATATTTAAAATTATGGCTGAGTTTGTGGAGGGGTTCGAAAAACTGGCAAAAATTGGACCCTGCGTTTCTATATTCGGTTCTGCCAGAACACATACTGACAATAAATACTATCAAATGGCGGTAAAAATAGGCGAGCTATTAACCGAAAGAGGTTACGGGGTTATTACAGGTGGTGGTCCAGGAATTATGGAAGCGGGAAATAAAGGTGCTTTTGAAGCGGGAGGAAAATCTGTGGGTTTAAATATTGAGCTTCCATTTGAGCAGTTCCATAACCGATATATTGATAGAGATAAGTTGATGGAGTTCGACTATTTTTTCGTCCGGAAAGTGATGTTTATGAAATATTCTCAGGGCTATATTGTTCTGCCCGGCGGATTTGGAACTTTGGATGAACTTTTTGAGGCTATTACGCTTATCCAAACTGGAAAAATTGCCAGGTTCCCGATAGTATTGGTAGGCTCTGATTATTGGAAAGGTTTGCTGGAATGGGTTGAGCATACGGTTTTATTAAAAGAAAAAAATATCAGTCCGGAAGATTTAAATCTATATAGAATAGTGGATTCGGCAGAAGAAGCTGCAGAGCATATTTTCAGATTCTACGATAAATACGTTTTAAAACCAAACTTTTAAGGCAACAAAAAAGGCGATGCAAGAATACATCGCCTTCTACTTTGCTTCGCTTTTTTATTGAGCTCTGCCAGTTTCTTTATCTTTTTTTCTACCAATTAAATAGCCTGTTCCGGCACCAATTACACCGCCTATAGCAGCACCTCTACCATCTTTCTTATCTATTAAGATACCTGTAACTGCACCTGCCCCGGCTCCAATTGCTGCTCCTTTAGCTGCCGCACTCCAGCCTTTCTTTTGCTGTTGTGCTGTAGTACCGCTACTTGTTGCAGCTGGTGTTGTATGATTAACTACAGTAACGTTTCTGGATGCACTTGCTGCGCCTTCTCTTCTTGCTTCGGCTAATTCCTGTTCTCTCAATTCAGCTTCTTTTCTCTGAGCCTCCGCCCTTTCGAAACTATCCAATCTCAGACTGTCTCTGATAATTTTCACCGAATCTTTAATGGTAAACGTATTATGAGATCCCGGTGAATTGTTGGCGTTGCTGCTACATGCTGCAACTCCCATTCCTAAACCGATTACTATCAATAACTTTTTCATGTGTTTAATTTTATGTCCAGTTTCCATCGTTATGGATGGTTTGGAAAGCAGATGTGTTTAATAAACATTAATCACACCTGCTTCCAAGTAATTAACATCACCATTCTCTTATTCATAAAGAATGATATACAGACCTAAGAAAAAACGATGCCAAAATTTATTTATTGTGTTATTATAGTAAGATTGATCTGCTAATCTTCTTATCTATAGTAATATAACCGGGATATTTTATTGCTGTACTTCCTACATAAATAACTGGTTTTATTTTAATAGTAAGCAAACCAGCGTCGTCTTTATCAGACTTTAATGCCCTCAAAGTCTGATCTAACTGTCCATTAGTAAGAAGTTCATAGACGTTCGCTTTTAATTTTACAGGAACAACAGTGGTCTGTCCGGCTTCTACACTCACTTTCTGATTTACAACACCTTCTGCCAATTGCTTTTGTTGCAATAGTATAATGTATTCAAATTGGTTTATCGCAGCTCTGCTTGTTGTAGGATTGTCGATTTCCAGATTCACTCTACCTTCAAACGGAATATTTTGTCTTAATAAACCCAAAGCAATGGAAGGTGCTGATGATAAATCAATTGTATTTTGGTTAATGATCTTATTTAATGCGACTCCAGCTACATATACACTATCTATCGACCTTAAATCATATTTACATTTTCCTAAAGCCTTTATTTCTCTGGTCTGTCTATTTACTCCACAAGAAGCCAAAACTGTTAAGACAGATAATACCAACAATATTTTTTTCATGATTTTTCTTTTTCTTAATTCTATTTATAAACAGCTTTAAACTGAAATTATTTTACAAAAACCTATCCAAAACGATTTATTCCTTTTGTGCAACAACACTTATAGTATTACTGTCCATAGTTTCGAAAGTAAGCTGGTTATTTTTTAACGATTTAATTAAGAAGGGGATTTTTCTCTTTATATCGCCTTCTAAAACTTCCTCATAACGGATTATGTTTCCTTCCAATACATAAGTCCCTTTAGATATTTCCCTGCCTTCGGAATAAATTGAAAGCTTCCCTCCTTTTTCAATTTCCAGGTAGGGATATTTTTTGGCTAATGCTTCACCCTGTTGTATAACGGGCGGATTCTCTTTTAAATAGCTGACTTTTTTATATATCCATTTCCCCTGCAAATCTTGTTCTGTGATAGTAGTTCCACATCCAGAAATAATAAGGGTTAATACGATGATACCTGCAAATATTTTTCTCATTTTCTAATGCTTGTAATAGATTAAGCATTCTCCAAAATTATCAATAAAATTGGCTTTTGATAGTGCGCATAAATGTTTAAGATAAATTGAAACAAAAATTGACATAGAAAGTTTCTATTTATATATATCTACCAAATGAAAACTTTTAAAATTGCCATTCTTGTTGGAAGCTTAAGGAAAGAATCTTTCAACAAAAAAATTGCTAAAGCACTCATAGAGCTTGCTCCTGAGAATTTAAGTCTGGAAATTATTGAAATTGGCAACCTGGCATTATATAATGAAGATCTGGAACAAGAGCTACCTATTGAATGGCAGCAATTCAGAACGGCAATAAAAGCTGTTGACGGTGTGCTATTTGTAACGCCTGAATATAATCGCTCTGTTCCTGCAGTTCTTAAAAATGCTGTTGATGTGGGATCCCGACCTTATGGAAAAAACAACTGGGATGGCAAACCCGGCGCAATTATTAGCGTGACACCCGGCTTACTGGGCGCCTTTGGTGCAAACCACCATCTCAGACAGGCATTGGTTTTTGTGAATGTACCTGTAATGGCACAACCAGAAGCTTATATAAGCCAGGTAGGCAATCTTTTAGATGAAAATGGCAAACTTACCAGCGATTCAACCAGGGATTTCCTGGTTAAGTTTCTAAATGCGTATGCTGTTTGGGTTGAAAGAAATGCTGGTTAGTTGGTTGTGGGAGCTTATATAATAAATTCACCAATGCGATATTTTCGCTTAGATTTCTGATGAAGGATCCATATTGCATTCAGAAACAAAACTCGCAGAGATAGTATCTATCCCATTTTATATGTAACACGTTCTATGAGTGTTATAAATCTATAAGTTCAAATTTTCCGTTTGGCGAAAGTTCTCGATATTCTATTCTAACGGTATGAAGCACTTAACCCGCTATTACGTAAAACCGACAGATTTGCGATGGGCGGGCTTTTCGGGACCAAAATAATTCGGAGAACTGAACTTTCGGCCAACACAAAACTGTTTGCGGAGCAGGAAACCCCACCTATTGCAAATGTGCTGTTAGCGGCTGGCGTTGACAAGTAATTGTCGACACTGAGCTGAATAATTTATTGAAATTTCTCACCTCTTGTCAGCTTTTCAATAATTTCTTTCATACGCTTGTCTCTTGTCTCTTGTTTCTTTGCGGTCTGAAGTCGAAACCCAATGGAAAAAAGATTCGTCTTATTGAGAGTCTGAAAAAATTCTTCCGCTTTTTTGTTTTTGCTAAGTTCTTTTAGAAAGTCTTCAGG
>NZ_JBEBVH010000141.1:0-10121 GCF_040392825.1 Pseudopedobacter sp. | reverse complement strand
TTAGTTAGTTAGTTAGTTAGTTAGTTAGTTAGTTAGTTAGTTCCCCAAAGGGGTGTCCTAAGATTCCTTTGGAACCTTTGGCATGTTTCCCGAAAGGGATGTCCAAATGGAAGCCTTCGGCTCCTTCGGCAAGTTAGTAATCCAAAGCGATGCCTTTGGCAGCTGGTTAATTTTAAAGATAATCTTATCTTTGATAGCAGCAGCTATACCTTTATAAATGTTTGAGGAAATTAACGATTATATTAACCACTGTGTCCGTTTATCTGAAGACGAATTACAGACATTTAACACATATTTAAAGCCTAAACATATTCCCAAGAAGACTTTCTTGCTACGCGAGGGCGAAATTTGCAATTTCGAGGCTTTCATCATTAAAGGTTGTATCAAGACCTATTTTATTGATGACAATGGTTTTGAAACCATTTTAACTTTTGCTACCGAGAATTGGTGGGTAAGTGATATTTCCAGTTTTTCGGAACAGAAGCCAAGCAGAATGTTTATAGAAACGTTGGAAGATTGCGATTTGCTGATGATTAATGCAAGCACCAAGGAAGAGCTTTTGCAAAAGGTTCCGATGCTTGAAAGAGCCTTCAGATTGATGTTGCAAAGGCACCTTGCGGTTTATCAGGAACGTTTATTCGGTTATGTTGCGCTGTCTGCTCAGGAGCGTTATGAGATTTTTTTAGAGAAATATCCGAAAATCCCACAGCGGGTACCCCAGCACCTGATAGCATCTTATTTAGGGATTTCTCCCGAGTTTTTAAGTCGTATCAGAAAAAGAAGTCTTAAGAAGTAATTTATTGACCTAGATCAATGTTTTGCTACTAAGGTTGATCGTATCTTTGAACTGTTGAAATTACTGAAAGAGATTTAGTTAAGTGACTAATGATCTGATTTAAAAAATAAAATCTACAGTTATGGCAAATACAGTATTGCATAAAGCAGACACAAGAGGTGTTTCTAACCATGGATGGTTAAACAGTCACCACACATTCAGTTTTGCCGGATACAATAATCCGGAAAGAATCCATTTTGGAGCTCTAAGAGTTTTGAATGATGATATCGTAGAAGGAGGAATGGGGTTTGGTACACATCCTCACAGTAATATGGAAATTATCAGTATTCCTTTGGAGGGCGATCTGGAACATCAGGACAGTATGGGAAATACCACAGTCATAAAACACGGTGATGTTCAGGTAATGAGCGCGGGAACCGGTGTATATCATAGTGAATACAATAAAAATAAAGACCACCTGGTTAAATTTTTACAGATTTGGATGTTTCCCAATAAAGAAAATGTAACACCAAGGTATGACCAGGTTACTTTGAATATAAACGACAGGCATAATAAACTGCAACAAGTTTTATCTCCAAATCCGGACGATGCAGGCGTTTGGGCTCATCAGGATGCCTGGTTTAGTTTAGGTAAATTCGATAAAGATTTTTCTCTGTCTTATACGTTACATCAAGAAAACAATGGTGTGTATTTCTTTGTTTTAAAAGGCGACATAACCGTTAACGGACAGGAATTGAACGAGCGGGATGGCTACGGTATTTGGAACATTGATAAATTAGATATTACAGCAAATAGTCAGGATGCGGAACTATTATTGATGGAAGTTCCAATGGAAATATAATAAAGCTTCTGATTGGCATCAAAGATTTAAAACACTAACAAATAATAAATAAGTTAAACAAGATAAAAAATGGAAAATATTAAATGGGTATTAGACCCGGTACACAGCGAGCTTGTGTTTAAAGTTAAACACATGATGATCAGTAACGTAAAAGGTGAATTTAAAGAATTCAATGTAGAGGTAACCGGAGAGGATATTGAAACGGCCTCTGTAAAGGCAACAATAAATGCTGCTTCTATTAATACAAATAATGCCGATAGGGATAATCATTTAAAAGGCGAGGACTTTTTTGATGCAGCTAAGTTTCCTGAAATTACTTTTGTAAGCAAGTCTTTTGATAAAGAAGACGATGATGAGTTTTTATTAACTGGTGATTTAACGATTAAAGGAATCTCTAAAGAAGTAAAGCTGGATGTTGAGTTCGGTGGTATAGGTAAAGATCCATGGGGCAACGAAAAAGCTGGCTATACTGTATCCGGCAAAATAAATCGTAAAGATTGGGGCTTAAATTGGAATGCTGCTTTGGAAACCGGAGGCGTACTGGTGAGTGATGAAGTTAAATTT
Organism: Pseudopedobacter sp.; assembly: GCF_040392825.1. Classification (NCBI taxonomy): domain Bacteria; kingdom Pseudomonadati; phylum Bacteroidota; class Sphingobacteriia; order Sphingobacteriales; family Sphingobacteriaceae; genus Pseudopedobacter; species Pseudopedobacter sp. Next base: position 7,920 of record NZ_JBEBVH010000141.1, on the reverse strand, counting down.
ACCGCAGAAGTACAGTTTGTGAAACAAGCCTAGTTTATAGTTGGAAATAAGATACAGAAGCAGAAAGATGTCGGAAATCTAGAAATAGAAATCCGAAGTCTTTCTGCTTCTTTCATTTCGTGTTTTGTGCCCTTTCCCATGCTTCGGGTTCTTTTTCTTTCGAAAATTGCTTCAAAACAATATAATTTATATTTTTGATGCTTAATGAAATTCTTCTTTCCAGAATTCTTATTTGGATTGTTATTGATAGCCATACCGGTAATCATCCACCTTTTTAATTTTCGGAAATTTAAGAAAGTTTACTTCTCCAATACCAGATTACTTCAGGAAATCAAGATCCAGACTTCCAACAGAGAGAAGCTGAAAGAGCGTTTAATTTTATTAACCAGAATTCTGGCCATAACTTTTCTGGTATTTGCTTTTGCGAAACCATATTTTAATCGTCCAAATCAAGATTCGGCGTTAGATAGTGATATCGTCAGTATTTATGTCGACAATTCTTTTTCTATGGATGCTGTTGGAGAGAATGGTAGTCTTTTGGAAGAAGCAAAAAAGAAAGCCCGAGAAGTTACAGATGCTTTTGGTTATAACGCTAAATTTCAGCTGATCACTAATCAATATTCCGGAAGCCAGAAACGTTTGCTAAATAAACAGGAGTTTCTTTCTGAGCTGGATTCGGTAGAAATTTCCGCTCAGGGTAATGACCTGAAGAAGGTAGTCCGTTATCAAAAAGACTTTTTGGCAAACTATAAAAACAGTAATAAGCATTTCTTCTTAATATCAGACTTTCAGAAAAGTGAATCCGAAGAAAAGCTTCAGACAGATTCTGGTACTCATTATACTTTACTGGCCTTAATGCCGCATCAACTTCCAAATATTTCGGTAGACAGTGTTTGGTTTTTATCTCCAATTCACCAGCCCTCGGGAGAAGAAAAGTTAGTAGTCAGTATGAAAAACTTTTCTCAGGAGGTTGTAGAAAATGTACCCGTATCATTGAAAATAAACGGACAGGCTAAGGCGGTGGGTAATGTTTCTATAGGGGCCGGACAATCTAAAACAGATACATTGATTTTTTCTGGACTAAGTGCCGGATGGCAAAAAGGAGAAATATCCGTTAAAGATTATCCGGTCGTTTTTGATGATCTTCTCCGCTTTTCTTTCGAAGTAAGGTCGAAGTCTAAAGTGAGTATCATTAGTACAGATAATAAACCTAATTATTTTTCTGTAGCTTACGGGACAGATTCTTTTTTTGATGTAAGTAATTTCAGTGAAAGCGAAATCAATTATACGGCATTGCAGGAAAACGACCTTATTGTTCTTCACAACTTACCCCAGATAGCACCGGGGTTAGGTCAACAGTTGAAAGTATACGTTGAAAATGGGGGGAATATTGCCGTTTTTATGCCATTGCAGGCAGACTTGACCTCTTACCAGCATTTTTTGCAAAGCGTTCAATCAGATTATCCGACAGCTTTAAAAACAGACAGTGTTAAAACCGATCGGTTTAATGAGAAACATCCTGTTTTTCAGGGATTGTTTGAAAGAATAGACAAACAGATAGATTTACCAAGGGCAAGTGCCTATTTCTACCTTACGCAAAATGTGCGTACTACACGATCGGTATTACTGCAGGAAGGAAGTTTGCCTTTGCTGAATGCCTATAAACTGGGTAAGGGAAATATCTACCTGTCTGCTCTGCCATTGGAAAGAAAAGTATCTAATTTTGCAGTGCATGGATTGTTTTTGCCTTTGCTATTTAGAATGGCCATGTTAAGTAACGTAGAAAATCCTCTGTTTTATCGCGTTGGAGAAGTAGATGGTTTTATGCTGAGCAATACAACCCATATAAGCAATGAAAGTTTGCGTTTGAAAAACGGAGCGACAGAAATAATCCCTGAAGTGAAAACAACTTCGGGGGGTACCTATATTTATTTTGCAGACCAAATTAAACAAGCAGGTTTTTACGAGCTGTATGATGGACAGAAAATGATAGCGCTATCTGCTTTTAATGATGATAAAGCAGAATCTGTGAGATCTTTCCATAGTGAGGGTGAATTGAATAGCATATTTGGCTCTGGTGTTATGAAATTTGTAAAAAGCGGGGAATCTTCGGTTACAAATCAGATAAAAGACGAGAATTTAGGTATGCCATTATGGAAACTTTGTCTAATTTTGGCTCTGTTATTTTTAGCGATAGAAATTTTGTTGATAAGATTTTTCAAAGTGAGCATACAGACAAGTGACAGTGATTTAAAAAATCAAAACATTAGCGTTTAAAAAGCATTATTTATACAAATGAATATCCTTATAAAATCTGCTACAATAGTAGACCCATCATCTGAGTTTAATGGCAAAACTGCCGATGTGTTAATTGAAAATGGGAAGATTACAAAAATAGGTTCTTCCATTAAAGCTGATGCAGAAAAAATTGATGGAAGCGGAAAGTTTCTGGCACCGGGTTTTTTTGATTTACATGCTAATCTGGGAGAAATAGGAGTAGAGACTAAAGAGGATTTTATTACAGGAAGTGCTGCTGCTGCTGCGGGAGGCTTCACCGGTGTGGGAATGATGCCTAATACCATTCCGGCAGTGGATTCAAAATCACAGGTAGAGTATTTAAAAAACAGAGCAAAGGGGCTGTTGGTAGATATTTATCCTTACGGAACTATTTCCCAGAAACGGGAAGGGAAAGATCTGGCAGAGCTTTTTGACATGACCAACTCTGGTGCGGTAGCTTTTTCTGACGGAAATGAACCTGTACAGGATGCCGGTTTAATGGAACGGGCTATGTTGTATGCCAAAGGTTTTAACGCTTTAGTTATCTCTTATCCGGAAGACAGGACAATTGCCGGAAAGGCAAAAATGAATGAAGGTGCTATGAGCACTTATTTAGGGATGAAAGGTATCCCCAATATCGCTGAGGAATTAATGATTGTAAGGGATTTATATCTGGCAGAATATACAGATGCCAGACTACATTTTACAACCGTTTCTACGGCACATGCAGTTGAATTGATTAAACAGGCAAAGAAGAAAGGATTAAATGTAACCTGTGATGTTGCTGCGCATCATTTGGTGTTGACAGAAGACGCCCTGATTGATTTTGATAGCAATTATAAAGTAAAACCTCCTTTAAGGACAAAGGCCGATGTAAAAGCGCTTCTGAAAGGTTTGCAGGAAGGTGTGATAGATACTGTGGTTTCTCAGCATACTCCTCAGGAGATAGAATTTAAAGCAGTTGAATTTGAAATTGCTTCTTATGGTATAGTTGCATTGCAAACGGTATTACCTTTACTGATACAAGCAGGTCTGAAACCAGAGCAAATTGTAGATAAGCTATCTGTTAAATCACGCGAAATATTGGGTTTAGAAGTGCCAGCTATAGCGATTGGAAATAATGCTAATTTGGTCTTGTTTGACGAGTCGGTATGGCTTTATACTAAGGAAAATAATTACTCTAAGTCAGGCAATTCGCCATTTATAGGTAAAGAATTAAAAGGTAAAGTCTGGGCGACTATAAATAATGGCCAGATTTATAGCGGGGTTTAAGTTTTAGGTTATAAGTTGTAAGTTTTAGGTTTTAAGTGGACACTTTGGCTTCAATACCTAAAGTAATTAAAATCAATAAAGATTGAAAAATATGGATTTAAAAGTAAAATCGGCTTTAGAAAGCTTAATGAATACATTCTCTGCTCTGGAAGGTGTTGCTGCCCAGCAAGAGCTAAAAACTCTGATAAATATTTTTGAATCAGATAAGAAGTTTATGGACAAGGTAGCAGATATGGACGAGGTTTTTGATTCTTCTCCGAAATTAGATGCACTCAGAGAAATTACTTTCGATCTGTTGTTAACCAATTTCTTTGCTGAAGATACCAAAAAGCTGGAAGAGGATTATTTAGAATCTCAGGAGTGGTTAAATATAGAGGAAGCAACTTTAGACAGAGGTACAGAGTTATTGAATATGATGATTTATATTAAAGAATGTGAGGACGAAAAAATAACTCCTTCTTTAGATGATTATCTGAAGGAATTTTTATTGGTTGAAGAAGATGAATTTCAGGATGAGCACCGCATCTATGAAGATATTATTGCCAACCAGATATTGATGGAAAGCAGTTTAAAGGAGATAGCTAAAGTTTCTAAAAAATTATCACCAAATTCAGAAATCAGAGAGATATTTTATCCGATTATGGCTTATTTCTTTGAGGTTAAACCAAACGAAGCCTATCTGAAAGAATTTAAGGAGTTGAGCGAGGATCCGGCTTATGATACAGCAGTGCTTAACTTGTTACTATCTTACAGCGGAAGTATATCAAATTAGGAGTAAATTCAAGAAGATGCAGGAATTAGAAGTTCGTCCGGGGCGGGTTACCTTTAAATGGGCATGGAAGATGGCTCTGGTTATGATATTGATAACCATTGCTTTGTTTTATGCAAAAGTGGACCAGAAATCTTTCTTAAGTTACGTAGTCTACATCCCTTTCATATTTGGTTTGATGATGGCTATTAAAGAACATAAGGAAAAGGATCTGGAAGGATATATCAGCTTTAGAAGAGCATTTACAACAGGTTTCAGATATGCATCTGTTATATCTTTTGTTATGGGGATATTCATGTATATCTACCTTAAATTTATAAATCCGCAAGTTTTTGAACAAAGTTTGGTAGATGCAGAAAATATGATGTTAGATCAGGGGCAATCCGAAGAGCAAATAGGAATAGCTCTGTCTGTGGCAAGGAGCTGGGGTGTATTTATGGCGGCAATTTCGGCTTCTATAGGTTACACTTTGTTAGGAGCTGTTTTTTCTCTCATTGGTGCTGCTATTTTTAAAAATGCCAGACCTGTTTATATAGAAATCGAAAGGGACGAATTGTAAGAGATTAATTTTTAATTTCGCACTGTAAAATAATAAAATGGATATATCTATTGTAGTTCCTTTATTTAACGAAGAAGAGTCTTTGCCAGAACTGACAGCGTGGATCAGAAAAGTAATGCAGGAAAGTAATTTCTCTTATGAAATTATCCTCGTTGATGATGGTAGTAACGATGGTTCGTGGCAGGTTATTGAAAAACTGAAAGCCGATCATACAGAGATTAAAGGCATTAAGTTCAGAAGAAACTACGGAAAATCGGCAGCCTTAAATGTTGGTTTTACAGCAGCAGAGGGAGATGTAGTTATTACTATGGATGCCGACTTGCAGGACTCTCCGGACGAAATTCCCGTTTTATATCAGAGAATTACAGCAGAAAAGCTAGATCTAATCTCCGGCTGGAAAAGAAAGAGGTACGATCCGATATCCAAAACCTTACCTACTAAGCTGTTTAATGCAGCCACCAGAAGTATGTCTGGTATTCATAATCTCCATGACTTTAATTGTGGTTTAAAAGCCTATCGCAAAGCAGTTGTAAAAAATATAGAAGTTTATGGCGAAATGCACCGTTATATCCCTGTAATAGCAAAATGGGCAGGTTTTAGTAAGATAGAAGAACAAGTTGTAGAGCATAGGGCAAGAAAATACGGGACAACTAAATTTGGAATGAGCAGGTTTATCAATGGTTTCCTTGATTTAATGTCCATCTTTTTTGTTGGGAAATTTGGAAAACGTCCTATGCACTTCTTCGGAACCATGGGAGTGTTAAGTTTCTTTTTCGGAACTGTTATGGCCTTATGGATCATAGGTGAGAAACTATATCATATAGCAAAGGGGACATTGTATAGAGACGTTACAGATCAGCCTTTGTTCTATATTGCTTTGGTTGCTGTTATTGTTGGAACGCAGTTGTTTCTGACTGGTTTTGTTGCCGAATTGGTTTCCAGAAGCTCTTCCAACAGAAATAATTATCAGATAGAGAAGGAACTTTAATAGAGAGTGCCGCGTATTGAGATTCTGGTATCAGTAAGCAAAAACGTAAAATGAGAAATCGATAAAATACATTTGAAGGAAACTCAATATCCATACTAATACTCAATATTCATATGTTTTTCTCCATTATCATCCCGCTGTATAACCGTCCTCAGGAAATTGACGAATTATTAGCTACGTTAACCAGACAAACTTATACTGCATTTGAAGTATTGGTAATAGAAGACGGTTCCACATTAGGAGCCAAAGATATTGTAATGTCCTATCAGGATGATTTAGACATACATTATTATTTTAAAGAGAACGCCGGACAAGGTTTTGCCAGAAATTATGGTTTCGAAAAAGCTAAAGGAGATTACTTCATTATTTTTGATTCCGACTGCCTGATTCCTTCCAATTATCTGGAACTGGTAAAAAACTATCTTTACGAACATCATTTAGACGCTTATGGCGGGCCAGATGCTGCGCATACATCTTTTACACCCATTCAGAAAGCGATTAGTTATGCCATGACTTCCGTTTTCACAACCGGAGGAATCAGAGGGAAGAAAAAAAATGCGGGTGGTCAATTCCATCCGAGAAGCTTTAACATGGGGGTTTCCAGGAAAGTTTGGGAAAAAGTAGGTGGATTCGTCATTACCAGATTAGGAGAAGATATAGAATATTCTATCAGAATTCATGAAGCCGGATTTAAAATAGGTTTAATTCCTGCGGCTAAAGTATACCATAAACGACGAACGTCTTTCAAACAGTTTTGGAAGCAACTGCACTTTTTTGGACGAGCGAGAATCAACATTTATCAGTTTTTTCCCCATACTTTAAAAGCAGTTCATTTTTTTCCGGCACTTTTTACTTTATTTTTGATTTTTACAGTGTTAGCCAACTTGTTTTGCAGTATTTTTGCTGTATGGTTTAATTGGTTACTCTTAATATACGCGCTACTCATTTTTATAGACTCGTTGTTCGAAAATAAATCGATTAAAGTAGCATTTTTAAGTATAATAGCCTCATTTGTACAGTTAACAGCGTACGGACTAGGTTTTATGGAAGATTTTTGGAAGAAAATAATTTTAAAAAAAAACAAATAAAATAGCTTAGCTAAAGAAAATGGAGAAAGGTTTTTCTGTAATAGAAGTGTTGGAAACTGCTTGGGATATCACCAAAAAGAACTTTATAGTAATTGTTGGATATTCCTTAATGGCATTCATATCATTGTTTGTCGTACAGTTTGTGTCTACATTTTTGATAGCGTCTTCTAACCTGTTCATTAATTTTCTGACACTATTTTTAGTGCTTATTGTGAATAGTATTGCTACTCTGGGGTTTTATAAGCTGGCTTTTCATCTTATAGATTACGAAGGAGAGGAGGTAACCTTCAGTTCTGTTATTCCTTCGTGGCAAAATATTTCCAGTTTTATATCACTTACTTTATTGTTGGGTTTTATCGTAGCTACTTTAAACCTGATCTATGTTAAGTTAAATACTTTGGCAAGTTTTAACGAGTTTGTAGAAACGGTAAAAGACAGCCCTGCATTAGTAGAGGTTTTGGCGGCCGTAGCCCTGATTCTTGCCTTCTTGTTAACGATGCGTTTTATGTTTTTTCCATGTTTTATAGTGGATGACAATTCTACCTCGTTTGAATCTTTAAGACAAAGCAGACAGCTTACCGAGAATAATTTGATGAAAATTATAACCGTGTTATTGGTAGTAGTGGGATTTATTGTCTTAGGCTTTCTGGCTCTTGGAGTTGGTATTATCGTTACTTATCCTTTTACTAATATCGTTTTGGTAGTAACCTATAGGAAATTGGTAAATACCTATGGCGTTATACAAGAGACCAATGAGCGTTCTAAGGAAGAGGATGAACCTACAGTTTAGTCATTATGGGAATAAAATCTTTCTTAAGTAAGCCAATAGCAGCCTGGATTGTAAGAGGAGTTAACAGGTGGAAATATAATGCTGTAGAAGCTCAGAGACAGACTCTTAATCATCTTGTAAAGCAAGCTAAAAACACCGTTTATGGTCGGGATCATCATTTTGAAAGTATTAAAAGCT
>NZ_JBEBVH010000140.1:0-10140 GCF_040392825.1 Pseudopedobacter sp. | reverse complement strand
TTACGTAAAGTTGAAGTATTTGTAAAAGGTCCAGGTTCAGGTCGTGAATCTGCTATCCGTACTTTACAAAACGCAGGGTTAGAAGTGACAACTATTAAAGATATCACTCCACTACCTCACAATGGATGTCGTCCTCCAAAAAGAAGAAGAGTTTAATTAATTTTTAAAGATAAGATTCTCCCGGTGAAGTCGGGAAGATACTTTAAAGCACATAACAATGGCAAGATATACAGGCCCCAAATCGAAAATTGCTCGTAAATTCAGAGAACCAATTTTCGGTCCAGACAAAGCATTAGAAAGAAAAAACTACCCTCCAGGTCAACACGGCCCTTCAAAGAGGAGAGGAAAACAATCTGAATATTCTATTCAGTTAACAGAAAAACAAAAGGTTAAATACACTTACGGTGTATTGGAGAAACAATTCTCTAACTTGTTTAAAAAAGCATCTGCAAAAGGTGGTATCGCTGGTACTAACTTATTGCAATTATTAGAAGCTCGTTTAGATAATGTTGTTTACCGTTTAGGTATTGCTACAACAAGATCTGCAGCTCGTCAATTAGTTTCTCACAGACACGTTCTGGTTAATGGTGAGTTGGTAAATATTCCATCTTTCTCTGTAAGACCAGGTGATGTTATCGAAGTTCGTGAGAAATCTAAATCTTTGGAAGCGATCACAAATTCAGTAGCTGGACGTACTATCAACAAGTACTCTTGGTTAGAGTGGGACGCTAAAAATCTAACAGGTAAGTTTATTCAATATCCTGATAGAGAAAGTATCCCTGAGAACATTAAAGAGAACTTGATCGTCGAGTTATACTCTAAATAATGATACTCTCCTTTGCCAACTTTTACAGTTGGCATTGGTTGTTTATCTAAAAATTAACGATAAAATACAAGGCAATAAATGGCAATTTTAGCATTTCAGAAACCTGATAAAGTTATTATGCAGAAGTCTACAGACTTCGATGGTACGTTTGAATTTCGTCCATTGGAGCCTGGATTTGGTGTTACTATAGGTAATGCTTTAAGAAGAATTTTGTTATCATCTTTAGAAGGTTACGCAATTACCTCGGTAAGATTCTCAGGTGTTTCTCACGAGTTCTCTACAATCAAAGGAGTAGCAGAGGATGTTGTAGACATTATTTTGAATCTTAAACAAGTTCGTTTTAAAAAGACAGGTGAGTCTGGTGATTCTGAAAAGATTTTCGTAATCATCAACGGACAGGAAAGTTTCAAAGCTGGTGATATCACTAAGTTTTCTAACAATTTTGAGGTTTTAAACCCTGATTTTGTTATTTGTAACATGGAAAGTTCTGTTACTTTAGAAATCGAACTTACCATTAACAAAGGAAGAGGTTACGTAGCAGCAGAGGAAAACAAAAATGCCGATGCAGCAGTAGGTGTTATTGCTATCGACTCTATTTATACGCCAATCAAGAATGTTAAGTATACTATAGAAAATTATCGTGTTGAACAAAAGACCGATTATGAAAAACTATTACTTGACATTTCTACAGATGGATCTATCCATCCGGAAGATGCGTTGAAAGAAGCTGCTAAGATTCTTATTCAACATTTCATGTTGTTCTCTGATGAGAACTTGATTTTAGAATCTCAAGCAAAAGAGGAAACTAAAGAAGTTGATGAGGAAGTATTACATATGCGTAAGATCCTTAAAACAGAATTAGTTGATTTAGATCTTTCTGTGAGAGCATTAAACTGTTTGAAAGCAGCAGATATCCGTTCTCTGGCAGATTTAGTGTCTTACGATGTGGCTGATATGTTAAAATTCAGAAACTTTGGTAAGAAATCACTTACTGAAATCCAGGAACTGGTAAAATCAAAAGGTTTATCTTTTGGTATGAATTTGTCTAAATACAAGTTAGACGAAGAATAAAATGTAAATAACGCATAATTCCCGGTTCGCCAATAGGGGCTTGAGCTGACGGTATGCGTAAACAAATAAAATAATGAGACACGGAAAAAAAGTTAATCATTTAGGACGTACAGACAGCCACAGAAAAGCAATGTTGGCTAATATGGCTTCGTCTTTAATCGTTCACAAACGTATTACAACAACATTAGCAAAGGCTAAAGCTTTACGTACTTACGTTGAGCCTCTTTTGACTAAATCTAAAAATGATACTACTCACTCTCGTCGTGTGGTTTTTGCTAAATTACAGAATAAAGAAGTTATTACTACTTTGTTTCGTGAGGTAGCGGAGAAAATTGCTAACAGACCAGGTGGGTATACTAGAATTATCAAATTAGGAAATCGTTTGGGTGACAACGCTTCTATGGCGATTATTGAATTAGTAGATTTCAATACTGTTTATGGTGCTGAAGCTAAAGTAGAGAAGAAAACTACTCGTAGAAGAGGTGGTAGCAAAACTAAAAAAGCTACTGAAGCTGCTCCAGCTGCAGAAGAAGCAGTTGTAGTTGAAGAAACTCCGGCTGCAGAAGTAAAAGCAGAAGAAGCAAAACCAGAAGTAGCTGATTCTAATGAAAATTCTGCAGAAGAAGCAAAATAAAATTAAGAATGTATATTCTGAAAAGGCTCTTGAATTTCAAGAGCCTTTCTTATTTAAACTTATCCAACATTCCTAATATACCAAATACACCACCCGTGTGGATCATCAGAATGTTGCTTCCTGCTTCTATTTCTCCAGTTTTGACTTGGTCTAAAATGGCAAATAAAGTTTTTCCCGTATAGACCGGATCTGTCAAAATGCCCGTATGACTTGCAAAATATTTGATAAGTTCTATTAATTCGGGTTTTGTTTTCGCATACCCGCCAAAATGATAATCGTGAAGGACAGCGTAATTACAAGACGTTTCGAGTAATTGGTTTATATCCGCTGACAGTAGATTATATCCCTTTAACACCGAGACAATATTTACTTTTGTCTGTAAATTTTGGTTGGATAGCTCATTGATAATCCCTGCCGCTGTGGTCCCTGTACCTGCTGCGCAGAAAATATAGTTATAATGTTTATTCAGTTCTTTAATAATTCCTCTGCAGCCCATTTCCGCTAGTTTTCCGGCACCTCCTTCATCAATAAAGTAACTGTCATCATTTAATTGAAAAAATTGATTGTAGAGCTTTATTTTATCTTTGTAGATTTCTCTGTCTACAAATGTGAGATGCATGCCGAATATTTTACACATTGTCAGCATTTCATTGCTAACGTGATCTCCTCTTATAAAACCAGTTGTGGTGAATCCGAATTTTGCTCCGGCACAAGCTAATGCGAGAATATGATTGGAATAGGCTCCTCCAAAGCTTACCAAATGTTTTTTATTCAGTTTATAAGCTTCTTCTAAATTATATTTTAGTTTACGCCATTTATTTCCGGAAATAAATGGATGGATAAGGTCGTCACGTTTTATAAATAATCTAACATCATGTTCTTTTAGGAGAGGAAGCTTAACTTCTTCTTCGGGGCTATATATTTTAAAATCGAACATTTTGCAAATGTATCTAAAATAAAAAAGGCCAATCTTCTGATCAGCCTAAAAATTTTTAAATGATAAATGTTATTTCCCAATTCCGAAACCAATACCTGCTGTTACAGATTGGTATTCTCCTATATTATAAGCTCCGTATAATCTAAAGAAAGCCAAATGAAGACCGAAACCTACGGCGCCTCTCATCCCGGATATGTCTGTTTGTTTAATTTTTACAGGATCTACCAAATCTGCTTCTCCATTAAATTTATAAGTTCCCAGGATACCGATATCTGTTTTCGCTGAGTTATAACCAATACTAGCGAAAGGAGTAAATACCGCTAATTTTTTTGAAACAATCAGATCTCCGGTAAATCCCGAAAATTTCCCTTTAATCCTTTGATCCAGATTATTCACGTTATCATCACCAATTTGGTCTTCTATTGCGACTTTGTGATCGTAGTTGATTTGATTATATCCCAGGGCAATTGCTAAATCTATTGGAATAACTTTCTCGGTTTTCCACGGTAGTAATTTAGTTATCTCTTTTTTTACGCCAATACCCCACGATCCAACTTTTCCAAAATCATTACTACCAACTTTAGGAGTAAATCTTAGAGAGATTTCAGTATCATAAACTAAACCTGCAGTTAGTTGTATCTGAGGGCTTGGAGCAATATGTATTCCGGTTCCGGAGGGGAGCTCAAAGTTTATACTCGGGTTGTTTTTATCCACTAAAGTAACACCGTCCTCATCTTTTCCAAATACAGTAGGGCTTAAGGAACTAGAACCAGGAGCTGCTTGAAATCTTGTTAATCCAAGTTTATTAACATCAAAAGTTTGGTCTGAGCTCGGTACAAATGCACCGCTTGCCTGGATTCTCAAATCAAATCTGCCTAAATTTTTAGTCTTTGCAGAATTGAACCAACCGTTATTCATCCCCGAGCCCAATCCTTTGAAAAAAGGGTTTAGATATGCCTGGGTTAATTTTGTTGCGTCTTCTCTTGCTTGGATCAAGTCAATAGCATCTCCCTGAGAGAAAGCTAATTTCCCAAATGATATTAAAGCAAATGTTAAGAAGGTACTTTTAAAGAATGGTAATGTCAATCTCATTTTCCTAATTTTTGAAATAAATGGTTTTTATTAGGAAAGGTATGAAATTAACAACAAACATGATATTTTTTCTTACTTTTTTCATAATTAGATGTTTTTCTATTCGGTACGCCTAAAAGAGCAAAAGTGATACCATATCATGCTTTTTTTTATGATATATTTTAAAAAAGTACTTTTGCATAATGAATCAGTCCCCCGAGCATCCAGAAACAGAAGAAAGCGAACTTTACGAACATTTTAGAATTGTTGTAGATAAAGGACAATCGTTAATTAGAGTAGACAAGTTTTTAATGGTTCGTCTGGAAAATGCGTCACGCAGTAAGATTCAAAATGCAATTGAACAGGAAAATGTCCTAGTAAACGGAAAGCCTGTAAAATCCAGCTATAAAATAAAACCGTTAGACGATATATCTATTGTATTACCGCATCCGCCGAGAGATACAGAAGTTTATCCGGAAGATATTCCCATAAATATTATTTATGAAGATGATGATGTTGTGTTGGTAAACAAGGAACCGGGTATGGTTGTACATCCTGGTTATGGAAATTGGTCTGGTACGTTGGTAAATGCACTTACTTTTCATTTTAATCAATTACCGCAACTTCCGGGTAATGACGGAAGACCGGGATTGGTACATAGAATAGATAAAGATACTTCCGGATTGCTGGTTATTTCCAAGAATGAAAAATCGATGGCTTCCCTGGCCAAACAATTTTTTGATCATTCTATTAAAAGGAAGTATGTTGCTTTGGTATGGGGCGATTTGCCAGAGAATGGAACGGTAAGCGGTTATATAGGGAGAAGTGCAAAAGATAGAAAGGTAATGGATCTTTATGACGATCCGGAAAAAGGAAAATGGTCGGTAACTCATTATCGAGTTTTGCAAAGACTTAATTATGTAACTTTGGTGGAATGTGAGTTAGAGACGGGAAGAACCCATCAAATTAGAGCGCATATGCGGTCTATAGGGCACCCATTATTTAATGATGCAGCTTATGGAGGAGATAAAATTCGTAAAGGAACAGTATTTGCTAAGTACAAGCAGTTTATATATAACTGCTTTGATATTATGTCGAGACAAGCCTTACATGCGAAATCTTTGGGATTTATACATCCTACGACAAAAAAGGAGGTTTATTTTGAAAGTGAACTGCCAAATGATTTTAGGCAGGTTTTAGAAAAGTGGGAAAGTTATATCAAAAATCAATAATTACATAAGCTTAAATGTCGAAACGATTTATAAATTTTAATGGAGAGATTTTTCAGGAGGGGGAGAATGTATTAAGCCTTGCAATTAGGGGGTTTAAATACGGGGATGGTTTATTTGAGACTATGAGAATGAGTAAGGGAAAACTCAACTTTCCGGAGGAACATGCAGATAGATTACAAAAAGGTATGAAAACCCTAAAGATAGAAGGGTACTCAAATATGGATGGCTATTTCCTAAAAGAAAAAACCGAGGAACTGGCAAAACGTAATAAAATTGGACAAAATGCAAGATTTAGGCTTACAGTTTTCAGAGATTCTGACGGATTATATACGCCTAATGAAAATAAAAATGGATATAGCTTAGAAGTTACCGCTCTGGATTCTGCTTACTACAATATCAACAATAAAGGGCTTATTTTGGATATTTATGACGACATCTTTAAGCCGGTTAACAGACTTTCTAATTTAAAGACCTGTAGCGCTTTACCTTTTGTTATGGCCGGTCTCTATAAAAAGCAGCATAAGTTGGATGAAGTTTTTATTCTTAACCAAAATGGATTTTTATGCGAGACTTTAAGTTCTAATGTGTTTTTGGTATATAAAGGTCAGATTTATACACCTGCATTAAGTGAGGGGTGCGTAGCAGGTGTAATGCGACAGGTAGTAATTAATTTAGCAGCAAAATACCAATTGGACATAATAGAAGCGCAAATTAATCCCGAAATTTTGAATGAAGTAGAAGAGGTATTTATTACTAATGCGATCAATGGTATTCAATGGGTAATGGGATTTAATCGAAAACGTTATTTTAATGAAGTATCCAAAATGCTTCTGGAAAAATTGAATGCCACTTAATTAGCCGTGTGATTTTGAATGTTATCAAGCTGGCGGGCGAAGTCGAAGAGAGAGTTATCACAAAAACTTCAACTTCGCCCGCCTGCTAGGAATGTTAACGTTGTTATGTTTTCGGATTATAATTTAATCCCTCTTAAAAATTCATCAATTTTCATTCGTTTTTTACCTTCAAGCTGAAGCTCTTTTACAGAGATGAAACCGTCTGAAGTAGCAAATTTTAAGTAACTTTTATGATCAGTGATATATTCTCCGGGATTTTGTTTATGATCTTGAATTTCCTTTTCGACATGGAAAATTTTTAAACCTTTTCCATTTAAAGTGGTAAAAGCGGTTGGATATGGACTCATACCTCTAATGAGATTATAAACCTGATTGGTATTCTGGCTCCAGTGTATTTCGCAGTCTTCTTTAAAAATTTTAGGAGCATGTTTTAATTTATCTGCAGAAAATTCTGTTTGGGGTTTTGCTTCATAATCTCCGGTATCAATGGCCTTAACTGTTTTTACTAAAAGACCAGAACCAACTTCCATAAGTCTGTCATGCAGTTCTCCGGCTGTCATGCTATCGTGAATAGGAACTTTTTCGGAAAATAAAATACTTCCGGTATCTATTTCGTGTTGTAAAAGAAAGGTACTTACGCCAGATTCGGTATCACCATTTAATATTGCCCAATTAATTGGTGCAGCACCCCTGTATTGTGGCAAAAGGGAGGCATGTAAGTTAATTGTACCTTTAGGAGGCATATTCCAGACTATTTCCGGTAACATTCTGAAGGCAACAACAACCTGTAGATCTGCTTTTAAATCGCGAAGTTGCTGTATAAATTCAGGGTCTTTTAATTTCATGGGTTGTAAAATGTTAAGCTGATGTTCTGCCGCGTACTTTTTTACTGCAGATTCAGCTATTTTCTGTCCTCTTCCAGACGGTTTATCCGGAGCTGTAACCACACCAACAATATTAAAACCAGCCTTTATTAAAGCATCAAGAGATGCTACTGCAAAATCTGGCGTTCCCATGAATACAATTCTCATATTATAACCTGCTTTACTTGTAAATTTTACTTCTTCTTTAATTATATAAAAGATATTTACTTCTTGTTTTTTTGTAATTATTTAAGCCCTCTTCCCATGATTTTCTGATTTCCAGCTCGCTTTTTCCACTTTTAATTTGCTGCATTAAAATATCATTTCCAGCAAGTTTATTGAAAAACGGAGTGAAGAACTTGTCTTTATCAGGAAAGTCCCTGTAAAGGTCTATAATCACTTTTATATTTAATTTATCCTGCTTCCTGATATCTTCTATGTTCGTATTCCGGAAATCAATACCATAACAAACCTGATTTTCCAGAGGAGGCTGTTTACTCATGCCTGGTATGCTTACCGGAGTAAAATGAAATTTATATTTGCCTTTTAATAAAGGGTGCCCCAAAACCTGAAAAGGGTAAGTTGTTCCTCTGCCCTGACTAATGGCTGTACCTTCAAACATACATAAACTGGGGTATAAATAAATTGAAAGCTCGTTTGGCAGATTTGGTGAAGGTTTTACAGGAAGAGGGTATCTCATATTATGAGTGTAATTTTGTAATTTGATGATTTTCAGATCGCACTTCCTGTTATTTTTTAACCAATTTTCTCCGTTGACCATCTGAGCGAACTCTGCTGTCGTTAAACCATGTGCTACAGGAATTTTATGCATACCGACACCCGATTTGAAGTTAGGATCCAAAATAGGCCCATCAATTAACTGTCCATTAGGGTTAGGTCTATCTAAAATCATCATAGGGATTCCATTGTCTGCACAAGCTTGCATAACATAAGCCATGGTAATCGTGTATGTATAGAAACGAACACCAACATCCTGTATATCAAAAACAAGAATATCTATATCTTTTAAATCTTCTTTAGCAGGAACCTGTTTCTTGCCATACAGAGAAATTACAGGAAGGCCAGACTTTTTATCTATATAATTTCCTACTTTTTCACCTGCATCTGCATCTCCTCTAAATCCGTGTTCGGGACCAAATATAGCTTTTATAGCTACGCCCCTCGCCAGTAGTGTATCTGCCAGCGAAACGCCATTAATCTGAGCCGTTGGATTAATAACCAGACCAACTTTTTTACCTTTTAGAAGCGGAATATATTTTTCTGTTTGTTCTGCCCCAGTAAGTATTTTTTTTGCAGGTTTAGCTTCTTTTACAGTGGCTTTTTGTATGTTTTCGCTTCTTGTAGTCCGAGACTGACAGCCAAAAGAAAGGCAGCCCGCAATTACTGTAAGAAAGAATAATTTGTTCATGATCAATTTTTCAAATTTTAAAGCCAGAGAAAGTCTACAGCGATGTTTTTCATAATTACACGAAATGGTTGCATATTTGTGCTTGTAAAAATAAATAAAAAGCTGTTGAATTTAGGATTATTCATTGCCAAAAGAATCTCTTTTAAAGCGGAACGTACGTTTTCTAAGCTAATTGTACGAATAGCTATTGCTGGTATTATGTTAGGCTTAAGCGTGATGTTACTCTCTATAGCGGTAATGAAAGGTTTTAAAAATGAAATCAGGGATAAAGTAAGAGGTTTTGGAGGTGATATTCTGATACAGAATTATGATTTAAATACCTCTTACGAAAATAAACCTTTTGTTCTTGGCGATTCCAGCCTAAAGAAAATTAATCAGACAGTCCATGTGAAAAGTTTGGTTCCCTTTGCCACCAAGCCGGGTATCATTAAAACTGATGAGGAAGTGGAAGGTGTTGTTTTTAAAGGAATAGATGAGAGTTATGATTCTATCTCACTCAATAAAATTCTGAAAGAGGGTAGCGGAATAAACTTTAAAAGTTCTAACTCTAATCAGCAAATCATTATTTCGGAAAATATGGCGTCCCGATTGAATTTGAAGAAGGGAGACAGTTTCTTAATGTATTTTGTTCAGGAGTCTTTAAGGAAGAGAAAGTTCGAGATTGTAGGGATTTATAATACAGGTGTTGAAGAGGTAGATAAAACCTATGTAATTGGCGATTTAGATTTAATTAGAAGACTAAATAAATGGGAAGACACTGAAGTTGGGGGGTATGAAGTGAGGATTGATGACTTCTCTAAATTGCAAACACTTAGCTATGATATTGCAGATAGTTTACCTTTATCTTTAAGAGCAATTCCTATTACAGAAAACTATTCTACGATATTCGATTGGCTTTCCCTTTTAGATGTAAACGCCCAGGTTATTTTAATATTAATGCTTATTGTGGCTGTAATAAACATGATTTCTGCCCTGTTAATTATGATTCTGGAAAGAACCTCTATGATTGGTTTATTGAAAGCTTTAGGAGAGTCGAATTGGGGAATAAGGAAAATATTTCTATACAATGCTATTTATCTTATTATTTTGGGGCTGCTTTTGGGGAATATACTGGGCTTGGGTTTAGGTTACCTTCAACAAGAAACTCATTTCTTTAAATTAGATGAAGCCTCATATTATATGAGTTTTGTTCCGGTATATTTCGAATGGATGGACATTCTCCT
>NZ_JBEBVH010000139.1:0-10177 GCF_040392825.1 Pseudopedobacter sp. | reverse complement strand
AAAAACAGTGTACTGAACAATCATAAAGCACTGACAAGCCTCATTTTTGCGTTCGGAATACAGATACATTAATAAAATACTGCCAGCAAAAATAAAGCGTTAACTGTTTTTTTACGTGTGGTAGGTCTAGCAAAAGGCACAAGCGGGATTGAGAAAGGCTTTTGGATACTTTTGGCCTCAAAAGTATCTAGGCTAGTCCGGCTACTGAGGACGGAAAGCCTTGTGCGTAAGCAAACAATTATTAACACCTCTCATCTCTGCCTACGAGAGCATAAAAAATTTCTCCAAAAGAGAGTTTAGACAGATCATGAAAACAGAAACATAAAGTAAAACTAAAAACAGGAATATTTCCTAGCGATCTTTACGGTTCTTCAATCTATAATACCTATAAACCTTAACCGCACTCATAATTACTACCGCAAAAATCACCAGACCCACTAGACCATAAAGCCAGTCAATAGCACTTTTCAGAATAACAGTAAACACAATTGCCACTAAAAAAATGGTAGCCAATTCATTCCAAAAACGTAATTGTGTGCTGCTTAACTTAAAGATGCCAAGTCTAAGTTGCTTCATAATAGATTGGCATCTGAAATGATAGATCAGCAACCCCAGTACAAAAGTCAGTTTAACATGCATCCAGCCAACAGAAAGTAAACCGGGATTCAGGTATAACATCGTTAAACCAGCTAAAACGGTAAGCACCATGGCCGGAGTAGTGATGATATTCCATAGCTTAGATTCCATCAGCTGGAATTGATTCTGAAGTATACTACGATCTGCTTCCGGTTTTTCGTTGGCTTCGGTATGATAAATAAACAATCTGACGATATAAAATAACCCCGCCATCCAACTGACCATAAAAATGATATGAATAGCTAAAACGTATCTGTACATTTTTCAGTTTTTTATTTCAAAAGTCCCTCTCGAAAGAGAGGGATTTAGGGTGAGGTCTCTTAAACGCTTTTTATAACTTCAATTGCGTATTTCACGTTATCAAAAGGAATATCCGGCATAATACCATGGCCGAGATTGAAAATAAAACCTTTTTCACCTCTCATCCTTTCGATAATCCTTAAAATCCTGTCTTTTATCACAGCTTTATCCGCATATAGTACAAATGGATCTAAATTCCCTTGTACAGCAATACCCTGCGGAAGAGCAGATTTAATATTTTTTAAATCTGCATTCCAGTCTACACTTACAACATCCGGCTTAGCTTCGGCCATTAACGGTGCAAAGACCGAGCTTCCCTTACAGAAAGAAATTACAGGAACCGTACGATTCAATCTGGAAATAATATTCTGAATATAACGATGAGAGAACTCCTTATAATCATCCCAACTTAAAGAAAGCGCCCAGCTATCAAAAATCTGAACAGCGTTAACGCCTGCGGCAATCTGCATATTCAGATAATCTACAGTCACATCAGCTATTTTTTCTAATAACTTATGCGCTGCTTCTGGTTGGTTGAACATGAATAGCTTGGTTTTCTTAAAATCTTTAGAAGAACCTCCTTCTACCAGATAGCTCATTACCGTAAACGGAGCACCTGCAAAACCAATTAAAGGTATCTGCTGATCTCCAAGCTTAGATAAGCGCCCCTGAATAACCTTAATAGCATCAGCAACATATTGAAGCCGGTCTAAAACATCAACTTCTAAAGCCTCTATATCTTTTATGTTTTGTACAGGATTTGCAAACTTAGGCCCAACGCCCTGTTCGAAACTTAGCTTTCCGCCCATAGCCTCGCCTGTAACCAAAATATCAGAGAACAAAATTGCAGCATCTATGCCCAATAAATCTACCGGAAGCATAGTAACATCTGCAGCAATTTCAGGAGTTTTGCACATTTCAAGAAATGAATATTTATTCTTGATTTCCCAATACTCGGGCATAAATCGTCCTGCCTGACGCATCATCCAAACCGGTGGACGTTCTGTTTCCTGTGATAAAGCCGCCTTAATAAATAACGAATTTTTCATTTAAATTTTCTTTAACTCCCTTTCTATGTTTTCTATAATACTTTTTTGTCTTGATGTTAGAGGCAAATCTTTGGTTTCGGCCAACCAGGCCAACCCTTTTTCCCTGTCTCTGTTTCTTAAAGCAATATTTGCCAGATGCAATAGAGAAGCAATAATGTCTCCCGCCCGCAATCCTAAAAATGCAGCCTTACTTAAATGGGCCTCCGCTTCTTCGTAATCAGCCTCCTTTAAGGCAATGTTGCCTAAAATAAATTCGTAATAAGGCAATCTTTTCTTACTCAATAAATTAGGATTCTTGATGGAATATAAAAGTGCTTTAGCTTTTGCATAATCACCATTTTTGTATTGCCTGGCAGCCAAAACAACCGTTCCCTCTTTGAAATACCCCCAAATAACATAGCCTATGAAAAAAACGGCCAAAAGCGTTATTTCATAGACTTTGAAATAAAAAGCCAGTACGGCTACAAAAGCCAGAAGAATGCAAACTAAAACCCTCGCTCCGTTAGTAAACATTAGCCAGCATCTGTAAATTTATAGCCAACGCCACGAATTGAGTGAAAATAAATAGGATTTTTTTGATCTGGCTCGAAATATTTTCTAAATGTAAGGATGAAATTATCTATAGTCCTGGTTGAAGGATAAACATCGTAATTCCAAACAGTTTCTAAGATCTGCTCTCTGGAAACCGCTTCATTCTTACGCTCTATCAACAATTTCAGTAACATAGTTTCCTTTTTTGTCAACGGAGTAATGGTACCATCTTCATTTTTCAATTCATAAGAATTGAAATAAATAGTTTTATCACCTATTTTATAAGAGTTTAATTCTTTCAGTTCATCACCTTTCATGCTTCTTTTAATCAGGTTATTCACCCTTAAAATCAGCTCCTCTAAATTGAAAGGCTTCGTTAAATAATCATCTGCTCCTTTTTTAAGGCCAGTTATTCTATCTTCCGATGTATTTTTAGCCGTTAGGAACATAATCGGAACCTCAGAGTTTTCTAGTCTTATTGTTTCTGCGACCTGAAATCCATCGATCTCTGGAACCATCACATCTAAAATGATCAGATTAAACTTTTCCTCTTTGAAAACTTTTAAAGCTTTTTTACCGTCGGTAACCGCTCTCACAAAAAAGCCTTCCATTTCGAGGTTTAATTTGATAGCTTCCAGAAGATGCTCTTCATCTTCCATCAATAAAATTCTTTGTTTATTTATCATGATAAATACTTGTTAATCCAAAGAAACCTCAAAAACAGTTCCTTTGGGAGTGTTATCTTTTACTTTAATTTGTGCCTGGTGATTATCCAACACCTGCTTCACAATAAATAACCCCAAACCCGTACCTTTAGTTTTTCGAGTGTCCTCACTTCCAACTCTATAAAACCTGTTGAATATTTTTGGTTTTTCCTCGTCCGAAATCCCTATTCCTAAATCAGCAACTTTAAAACAAACTTTTCCATTCGGAGATTTAGATACTCCTACAAATATTGGATCGCACTGAGCGGAATATTTTACCGCATTTTCTATTAAATTCGACACTACAGCACTTAAAGAGAACTTATCTCCGGTTACATAAACGTCCGGCTCTATATCTGTAACCAAAGCCTCTTTACTGCATACATGAATCTGCAATCGGCCAACAACTCTTTCTACCAATTCCGAAAAATTAAAACTTTCCTTTGGAAAGCTGTAAGAATTGTTCTCAATTTTAGCTGCCAGCAGCATATTCTCCACCATATCGTCCAAACGCTCGACATCTAAAAGAGACTTTCTGATGAAACTACGCTGTGTTTCTGTATCCAGCTCTCTTTTCATAATGGTTTGAAGATAAAGTTTAATGGAAGCTAAAGGCGATTTCAATTCATGAGTAACAGAAAGCAGGAAGTTCTTTTTCTGTACATTCATCCTACGCTCTCTGTTAAATGCCTTGTGAAGCATAATTGCACCCAAAGTCATTAACGAAAGGAAAACTACACCCTCTCCAACTACCATCCATTTCCTAACCGGATTATACGCAATCAGCAAAGTTGCCCACCAGAACAGCTGTGCTATTACATAAAAGACGATAATATAGAAAATGGTTAGCGGCCTCATAATTTACTTTTTGAATACGATATCCAGAACTTCGAATATAACACGTTTTACCTTCTCCAGCTCTGTTTTATTATGTTCTGATGAAATAAAACCAACTTCATAACCCGAAGGGCCAAAATAAACACCTCTGTTCAGCAACTCTTTATGCATTTCCTTAAATCTTTCCATTCCGCTTGCATCAATATCATCTGCACTTTGAATCTTATCTTTATCAGTAAACGATATCCAGAAAATAGATCCTATCTGGAAAACTTTCAGTTTATAATTCTTGGCCGATGCATAGCGTTGGATAGACTCGGCAAATTCCTGTGTTTTAGAATTAAGCTCTTTATAAAATCCGGACTTCAAAAGTTCCGATAATTGCGCAATACCTGCGGCCATAGCTACCGGATTTCCGGATAAGGTTCCCGCCTGATAAACTCCACCGTCTGGAGAAATATGTGACATAATTTCTGCTGAAGAAGCATAAGCGCCAACAGGCAAACCGCCACCTATAATTTTTCCATAAGTGATAATGTCCGGCTGAATATTATAATAGCCGGCAGCACCTTCAAAACCAACTCTAAATCCGGAAATAACCTCATCAAAAATCAATAGGGAACCATTTGCTTTAGTAATTTCTCTTAAGAATTCCAGATACGCTTTATCCTGCAATAATAATCCGTTATTTGCTGGAATAGGCTCTATGATGATTGCCGCAATCTGATTATCGAAAGTTTTAAAAGCTTCCGATATAGCTTCTCTGTCATTAAGAGGAACAACTATGGTCTCATTAGCGAATGCTTTTGGAATACCTGCAGAAGAAGTTTCTCCGAAAGTAACCAATCCTGACCCTGCTTTAACCAATAAGGAATCTGAGTGCCCATGATAACAGCCTTCAAACTTAATAATCTTATCTCTTCCCGTTACTCCTCTGGCCAAACGAATGGCAGACATCACTGCCTCTGTCCCCGAACTGGTAAACCTGATTTTCTCAATATATTTATTATTATTGATGATTAGCCCCGCTAATTCATTTTCTAATGCAGTTGGTGCCCCAAAAGACATTCCATGTTGCATAACCTCAATAACTTTCTCTCTTACTTTTGGATGATTGTGACCCAAAATCAACGGGCCCCAGGAGCAACAAAAATCAACAAATTTATTTCCGTCTGCATCCCACAAAAAACATCCGTCACCTTTTTCTATAAATAATGGCGTTCCGTAAACGGATTTGAAAGCTCTAACTGGTGAATTTACACCCCCGGGAAAAAAGGTTTTAGCTTTCTCGTATAAAGCTTCAGATTTTTCCCTTACAATCTCTTTCCGCTCCCTGTTTGAAACAGGAATATCGTTGTCATTTCCGGATAGTATATTCTTAATAGAGTCGAACATTATAATAGAATTGATGTATATCGTTAATAAGCAAAATTAAATCCAACCTTTTTCCAAAACTTCCTTAGCGTGATAAGTTAAAATCACATCAGCACCAGCCCGCTTCATTCCCATTAAAATTTCGGTAATCGTTCTCCCTTCCTCTAACCAGCCTTTTTGTACAGCAGATTTTATCATTGCATATTCACCGCTAACATTGTAAGCTGCAATTGGTAAGTCAAAATTATCTTTCAGGACTTTAATAACATCTAAATAAGCTAATGCTGGCTTTACCATTAAAAAATCTGCACCTTCTTCAACATCTAAAGCCGCTTCAATAAGAGCCTCTCTTTGATTTGCCGGATTCATCTGATAAGTTTTCTTATCACCAAATTTGGGAGCCGACTCTAACGCATCTCTGAACGGACCGTAAAAAGCACTTGCGTATTTGGCCGTATAAGACATAATAGACGTATTTTTAAAACCCTGACCGTCTAAGGCCTCACGGATATATCCTACCCGGCCATCCATCATATCAGATGGTGCTATAATGTCTGCACCTGCTTCTGCATGCGCCAAAGACATTTTTGCCAGGATTTCTAAAGTTTCGTCATTTAAGATTTCTCCATTCTCCACTAAACCATCATGCCCATCCGAGCTATACGGATCCATAGCAACATCTGTAATTACACATGCCTCGGGGAAATTCTTCTTAACTTCTCTGATAGCCCTTAAATAAATGCCGTCTTTATTTAAACTTTCTGTAGCAACCTTATCTTTTTTAGATTCTTCAATATTCGGAAAAAGGTCAAACGCCTTAAGTCCCAGGTTCATGCAAGACTCTACCTCTTTCAATAACAGATCTATAGAATATCTGTAAATACCCGGCATAGAAGATACTTCTGTCTTCCTGTTTTGCCCGTCTATAATAAACAATGGAAAAATTAAATCAGAAGCTCTTAAATGATTCTCCTGCACCATATCTCTGATAACTTGAGATTTCCTGTTTCTTCTCGGTCTGCTTAACATTTCTTTCCTTTTTATTTATTCATATCTATACCAAAAACAGCTTCTGCCAGACCAATTTCATCCGGCGACGCAGGTAATATATATGATGTGATATTTATCTCTTCCAGCTTTTTACCTGTAGAAGCCCCAATAGATACTATTTTTTGCCCTGGTTCTAAAAGATTTTCCTCAAAATAGGCCTGAACGTTAGACGGACTGGTAAAAACTAAGATATCAGCATAGCTTTTATCTACGTCGTCCAGCAAAATCGTCTCGTAAACTACCAGCTCATTAATCTTTGTGTCAGCAGAAAGGCCTTTTATAATACTCCTTAAAGAATCTTTTGCCATTGGAAATAATACGCTTGTTCCATTAGCAACAGCAGCAAATTCCTCCGCTACATCTGCAGTATCACTACTTTCGCCAACAAAATCGGGTACTTTACCCAAAAGACGCAACGCATCTTCCGATCCTCTGCCCACTACACCAAACTTAACATGCTTAGGTAATATTGGCTCTAACCTGAAAAAATAATCAATGGCGTTTTTACTATTAAAAAAGATCCAATCGATGTGTTTAAAAATGTATGAATCAATTTTATGGATAGTTGGAACTGTTTTAATCAAAGATCTTGCATCAATCTCAATATCATGTTTTGCTAAAGCTCTGGCAAAATAACTATGTTCAGACAACTCCCTGGATATAAAAACCTTCTTAGGTAAATTTCTATTAGAATAATCAAATTTCTGAACAATTCGTTCAGCTAAACCTTCTGTAGTTTCAGCTTCCAGATACAATCTGTCCACAAATTCCTCGGCTTCATCCGACTTTGCTGTCCATACTTTATATACACCATCTTCCTTTTTACAGTAAGAACCTAAAGGCATATGGCACCCACCATTGAAAAGATTCAAAACTTTTCTTTCTACCGCAATACATGCAGCCACTTCTTCATCATGAATTACATGCTTTAAAATGGAATCCAGTTCCATATCTCCTTCTCTTATCTGAACAGCCAGGACACCCTGTGCCGGAGCAGGAACCATTTCAGCTGCAGGTTCAATAGTTTCTATATAAAACTCAGATAAATCTAGTTTCAATCTGGAAATACCTGCTTTTGCAAGAACTATAGCATCATAATTCTCATCTCTGAGTTTTTGGATACGCGTATTCACATTCCCCCTTAAATCCTCAAATTCCAAATCTGGTCTTACCGAAGATATTTGTGATTGCCTGCGATTAGAAGATGTACCTACCAAACCATTATGCTTTACAGAAAGCTTTTTGGAAGTGTCTGTACAATCTTTTAATATCAATAAAACCTCAGATGGATCTTCTCTTTCCGAAACTGCCGAAATAAATAATCCGGGAGGATTCTCTGTAGGTAAGTCCTTGTGTGAATGTACTGCTAAATCTATATCACCAGCGATCAGGTGCTCTTCCAATTCCTTTGTAAAAAAGCCCTTCCCTTCTAACTTATCCAATCGCAGGTTAAGAATATTATCACCTTGGGTCTTTATAATCTTGATTTCTGTCTGATAACCTGCTTCGTTTAGTTTAGAAGCTACATGATTAGCTTGCCATAAAGCTAAATCACTACCTCTTGTACCAATTTTAAATATTCTGTCCAATGATTTAAAGTATTTCCCGTAAATTTACTCAATAGGAAGTGTTAAAAAAAGCTATATAAAGAATTAAGAATTCTTAACTAAAATATCTTTAGCAATTACCATAGGCACGCTAATATATTTCTTTTCCATATAAGCCATAACCTTTTCGAGAACCTCCCTTGAATTATCATCCAAAGTATTAATCTCGTTGGCAAATACATCATTTAAAGCCCTTGATCTGATTTCCTTAATCTTTTCAGGAACTTCTTTCATTGCAATTTCGACCCTTCTCTGCTTCAGGATAGGCCTAAATTCCTTTATATTTTGTTCGATAATAGCTTCACCGTTAATCAACTCCTGATAACGCTCTTTAAGGTTCTGGTCAGCTATATCTTGTAATGTTTTAACTTCTATATAATCCAGGTGATTATTTGCAATTACTTCCGGAGCTACATCATTAGGAATTGCCAGATCTACTATAACTTTCTTCTCTTTCTCCCCTGCAAGCAGAGATGTATAAAGATCGTTCGTTAAAATAGGATCTATAGAACCAGTACAGGTAATAATAATATCAAATCCTTCCTTATAAGTCTTTAAAGCCTCTAAATCATAAGCGTTTCCTCCCAGTTCATCTGCAAGCGCTTGCGCCTTACTCAATGTTCTATTAAAAACAGAGAAATTATGATACTTGTGCTTCTTTAAGTATTTAGAAATGTTTTGGTTTGTTTCTCCCGCACCTATAATTAAAATCCTACTGTTTGGATTGATTTTTAACGACCTTAATTTTCGATAAGCTATAGATACTACAGATATGGGATTTCTGGAGATATTAGTATATGTATAAATTTCCTTTGCCGTTTTAACTACCCTACTCATGATTAGACGAAGAAAGTCACCTGTAAATCCTCGTTCTCTGCAAGTCTCATAAGCCTTTCTTACCTGAGCCAGAATTTCCTTCTCTCCTACTACTAAGCTCTCTAAAGAACTGGAAACCCTCATTAAATGATTTAAAGCATCTTCCCCCTCATAAACATTGCTGTTATCAATCATAGATTTAAGAATCTCACCATCCAGTTCCTTCTTATGAAATGCTTTTATAAAATCTAAAGCAAACTCCTTGTCAATAGCTTGTTCAGAAGTAAAAACAAATTCCACCCTGTTACAAGTACCTAAATAAAATATCTCTGAAATATTAAATCTATTGCGAACGGAAGTTAATACATTATCAATAGCATCATTACATAACACTAAACACCCTAGCTTCTCCAATTCAATGTGTTTATGAGTAAATGCTATAATCTTTAAGGTCTTCAATTAGATAATTTTTAAAACTGTACAAAAGTAGCCTTGTATTATCAATCATGTGTCAATCATTTGTCAATTTGAAAGTAACATATCAACATATGAAAGAAGGCTGGATCAAATATAAAAGCAGATTTTTTATCAAAACATGATTACTCTCACTTATTTTAATAATAAGAGAACAAATATAAAAAGGTATTCCGATGGTTCCATCAGAAGTATGTCTTATTTAAGAAAACAATTGCGCTTTTGAATACTCTCCTATCCCATTTATATTATTTATAGTATGGTAATAGCAGATCTTTTGTAAAGTAGCCTGCAAGTAGATATTATGTTCGTTTTAACAAACTGAACTGACTAAAAACGTCTAAAAAACCTATATCATATTGACTAACAAATTCGAAATTGTCAGGGAGATTTGCGGTAAACTAGAGGAATATAAGTGAATATCAAACCAATAACTGTCGAACTCAAATTATAAGAAATGATTTAGTGTGCTGACTTCTCTATAGAAGTTTATCTGGCAAAGTGCAGGAAGTATTACTCTTTAATCTGACAGCATATTATCACCATGAAAAAACACCTACATCTTATTCACAATATAGCAAAGCAGAGGGTAAAAAACCACCATTATTACGTTCAGGTTCTCGCCCATTAATACTCTATTCATTAGCCCTGAATTAGCCATAATAATAAATAAGTCTAGATAGGATGTCATTTGTCAGGGACATTGGTCATTTAATAGCTTCCCATCAAGGTACCCGATAAGGCAAAAGGTAAAGTTCCTGAATGATATCCCACTTTAACTATCCAGGGACATAGAATC
>NZ_JBEBVH010000138.1:0-10202 GCF_040392825.1 Pseudopedobacter sp. | reverse complement strand
GGGAAGGGACATATCCGAATCTTGAGGCGCTTTTTGAACATCTGCCGATAGAAAAGAGTATTCTGAGAGAAATTGAAAAAGTAATTGATGCAAAAGGAAAGATTAAAAATAATGCATCCCGTTTACTCTCTGATATTATAGATGCCATAGCGAAGGCGGAACAGGATGCAAGAAAGAAAATTGACCAGATATACAAAAGCGCACAAGCAAATAATTGGGTAGCAGATGGAAGTTTAACCGTTAGGGATGGCAGGCTTTGTATACCAATTCTTGCAGAAAATAAGCGGAAGCTTAAAGGTTTTATACATGACGAATCTGCGACAGGTCAGACGGTTTATATAGAGCCGGAAGAGGTTTTTAATCTAAATAACTTAGTTAGAGATCTGGAGTTTGAAAAAAGACGTGAAATTATAAGGATTCTTACAGAATTGACTGATAAGCTTAGACCTCATGTGCCTATTTTATATTCTTATCATGGTTTTTTAACCAAATTGGACTTTGTTAGGGCAAAAGCTTTATTTGCCATAGAAATAGATGCAAAAATGCCGGTGTTGTTAAATGAGCCTAAGTTACGTTTGGTAAATGCAAAACATCCACTGCTTATCATGTCGGGAAAGGAAAATCAGAAACCGGTTATTCCTTTAAATATGCATTTAGATAAGAAAACCCGGATTCTTTTGGTGTCTGGACCAAATGCAGGCGGAAAATCGGTAGCCATGAAGACTGTAGGTTTATTACAGATTATGGTTCAGGCAGGTCTTTTAGTTCCTGCAGATGAAGAATCTGAATTTAGCGTCTTGAAACAGATTTTCGCTGATATTGGCGATGATCAGTCTATTGAAAGTGATTTAAGTACATATAGTGCCCATCTCTCGAAAATGAAATATTTTACAGAACAGGCAAATGGAAAGACCATGGTTCTGATAGATGAGTTTGGGACAGGCACCGATCCGCAGTTTGGTGGACCCATCGCCGAGGCCGTATTGGAGCTTATCAATAAGAAACATTCTTTTGGAGTAATTACTACACACTATTCGAATCTTAAGATTTTCGCAAATCATACCGAAGGCTTAGAAAATGCGTCCATGATTTTCGATAATGTAAATCTGAAGCCGTTATATGTTTTGGAAATGGGGAAGCCGGGAAGTTCTTATGCTTTTGAAATTGCTCAAAAAATAGGTTTGTCTAAACAATTGATTGATCTGGCAAAGAGCAAGATTAATATTGAACAAAGAAAGGTAGACTCTCTTTTGCTTGATCTGGAACGGGATAAAAAGGAAATTTACGATCAGAAGAAATATATAGAACGGGAAAAAAAGAATATCGACTTGCTTCTCTCTGAAAATCAAAAATTAAAGGATTATTTTGAAGAGAATAAACGGAATATTATTAAACAGGCTAAGCTGGAAGCACAACAGATTATTAAAAACGCTAATAAGCTGATTGAAAATACAATTTCAGATATCAAATCGGCCAAAGCAGAAAAGGAAAAAACCAAACAGTTACGCGAGAATCTAAATGCTGAATTAAAAAAACACGAAGTTAAACCTGTAGAAAAAAAAGCGGTTGACAGTAAGCAAGCTGAAATAGCAGTGGGAGACTGGGTGAAATTAACTGATTCAGGAAATGTTGCTAAAGTCTTGGAAGTAAGTAAGGAAAATCTAATCATCGCATTTGGCGAGCTTAAATCTGTTGTCAAAAAAAGAAGGGTCGAAAAAATTGCACAAAGTGACGTACCAAAAGACATCCGAAGAGCAAGCTCTGTAAGTCATACCCAATCTGCATCAGAATTTGTTAGCGAAATAGATGTTAGAGGAATGAGGGGAGAAGATGCTTTGCATAAAATAGAACAATTGCTGGACCGGGCAATAATGTTTTCAATGGGGTCATTTAAAATTATTCACGGAAAAGGTGATGGAATTTTACGAAAACTGATTAGAAATTACCTTAAAAAATATACCGAGATTGAACGTTTGGAAGACGAGCATGCTGACAGGGGAGGTGACGGAATTACTTATGTTTATCTAAAATAAATATTGCTTAACTTAGCTATTATGAAAGCTTTATATTAAGTTTACATAGCTTTTTAAACTAAAGATTTTATTTCCATTTATAAGTTTAAACATTTATTGTTGGTTAAAAATAAAATATCTTTACGAAACACTAATTTAATTGATTAATTATAGCGAACTTGTTACGTTATTGTCACGTTAAATTATTTTAAAAAAAAGTTTTGATAAATAATATTTTTCCTATATTTGTAGTGCCCTCCCAAAGGGCATGTTTTTCATAGGTAGATGTAGGGTCGAATACTAGTATTCGACCCTTTTTTATTTCCTATATTTGGATTCGAAAAAATCATTATTGATTCATGAAAAGAAAAATTGTAGTAGCAATTACCGGGGCAAGTGGGGCGGTTTATGCAAAACTTTTATTGCAGAAGCTTTCCACTCTGAAAAATCAATTGGAAGAAGTATCGGTAATCATGTCTGATAATGCAAAAGATGTTTGGCAACAAGAATTGGGAAATTCGGATTATCAGGAAATTCCGTTCAGGTTTTTTGCGAGAAATGATTTTTTTGCTCCGTTTGCTTCGGGGTCCGCTCAATATGATACCATGGTAATAGTACCCTGTTCTATGGGAACCTTAGCGAGAATAGCGTCTGGAATTTCTAATGATTTAACAACCAGGGCAGCAGATGTAATATTAAAGGAAAGGCGAAAGTTGATTTTAGTTGCAAGGGAAACTCCTTTAAGCCTCATTCATATTAATAACTTTAAATCAGTTACAGAAGCAGGAGCCATTGTTTGCCCGGCAGTACCATCATTTTATAGTAACCCCAAAACAGTAGAGGAGGTTGCTTCAACCGTAGTTGATAGAATTATTGATTTAATAGGTTTAAAAAATGATTCTTATCGTTGGGGACAATAAGAGCAATTTTAGATTTCTGTGACAGGAATTCAGGCTTTTGTTTAATTCTGAATTCCGTATCTTTGCGGAAATTATGAATAAAAGGGTTGCTTTTTACACCTTAGGATGTAAATTAAATTATTCAGAAACATCCACGATAGGCAGGCAGTTTCAGGATGCCGGCTTTAGTACGGTAGAATTTACCGACAAAGCTGATGTTTACGTTATTAATACATGTTCTGTAACAGAAAATGCAGATAAAAAATGCCGGAAGGTTGTTAAAGAAGCACTTAAATATTCTCCAAATGCATATATAGCTATTGTTGGTTGCTACGCACAGCTTAAGCCAAAGGAGATTTCGGAGATAGAAGGGGTAGACGTGGTATTGGGGGCTGCAGAGAAATTTCAATTGCTAGAGCATATCCAGGATCTTACTAAAAAGCCAAAAGCAGAAATTTTCAATAAACCAATAGAAGAAACAAACGAATTTGTTGCATCTTATTCGTTTGGAGACAGAACGAGAACCTTTTTAAAAGTTCAGGATGGTTGCGATTATTCTTGTACATTTTGTACTATTCCGCTAGCCAGAGGCGAAAGTAGAAGCGATACTATAGAAAATATAGTGAAGCAGGCGAGAGAGATAGCAAATTCAGGCATAAAGGAAATTGTACTTACAGGTGTAAATATTGGTGATTTTGGAATAAGAAATGGAAAGCGTGAAGATAAATTCATTGACCTGGTAAAAGCATTAGATGAAGTCGAAGGAATTGACAGGATTAGAATCTCTTCTATTGAACCCAACCTTTTAAGCTCCGAAATTATAGAATTCGTAGCCCAATCTAAAAGATTTGTCCCTCATTTTCATATGCCGTTGCAATCCGGATCGAACAAAATCCTGAGCTTAATGCGGAGAAGATATAAAAGAGAATTATATATAGAAAGAGTTCAGGAAATTAAAAGAATTATGCCTGACTGTTGTATAGGAGTTGATGTAATTGTTGGTTTTCCAGGTGAAATGAGAGACGATTTCTTAGATACCTATAATTTTCTTAATGAGTTGAATATATCCTATTTACATGTATTCACTTATTCTGAGCGAGAGAATACTCCGGCAGCAGAAATGGATGGTAGTGTCCCCGGTTCGCAAAGGGCAGACAGAAGCAAAATGCTGCATATTCTTTCAGATAAGAAAAGAAGGGCATTTTATGAAACACAAATAGGAAAAACCGGTGAGGTTTTATTTGAGGGTGATCTGAAAGAAGGTTTTATGCATGGTTTCAGTAAGAATTATGTTAAAGTCAAAGCCCAATATGATCCACTTTTAGTGAACGAAATTAAAACTGTAAAGTTCGAATACGTATTGCCTGACGGGGAAATGCATGGCGAAGAGGTAACAGAGGTTCTGACTCATTAATCTGCAAAGGATCTTGGAATTTAAATCGATAAATACAACTACAGAAAAAAAAGAACTATCTACCTGGCAAACCTTCACGAATAATCAGATTGTTCGTTTTTTTCTCTCTGCAGGAGTTGCAGCTGTAGCAGATTCTATTGCTTACTACATTATTATCAACTTTATCATAAACCATTCGGATGTCCTGATTGGAGATAAATTGATTAAGGCACATGAGTTTTCCTTTATAATTTCTTACTCTTTTGGAGTTCTTGTAAACTTTATTATAACTAAATTTTTAGTTTTCACAGATTCTACCTTAAAAAACAGACAGCAATTCAGCAGATTTGTATTAGTTGCTTGTTTAGGTTTCTTCGCTAATTACATTTTATTAAAAATCTTTGTGGAAGTGTTTAACTTTTGGCCAACATTTGCAAGAGTTGCCGCTTTGTTAAGCCTAGGAATAGCTAGCTACTACATTCATAGATTGTTCACCTTTAGAAATGAAAATGATGATTGATTATCAGGATATTTGTCAAAAAGTTGTCGAGATAGCTAAAAATGCCGGTGCATTTATCAGACAGGAACGCGAAGCTTTTTCAATCAATAGTATTGAGTTTAAAGGCAAAAATGACTTGGTTTCTTATGTAGATAAAACAGTAGAAAATCAAATCATAGCGGGTTTGGAGCCTTTAATTGCTGGGGCCGGTTTTATAGCTGAAGAAAATAAGGATACTCATATATCTGACACTTATAATTGGATCATCGACCCTTTGGATGGAACCACCAATTTTATCCATGGAATTCCAGCTTATGCGGTTAGTATAGCTCTAAAATATTTAGATGAAATAGTTATCGGAGTTGTTTACGAGATCGGAAAAAGCGAGTGTTTTTATGCGTGGAAAGACAGTTCAGCGTATTTAGACGGAAAAATCATTCAGGTGTCCGAAAATAAAAAAGTGGCAGATACTTTAATGGCCACCGGTTTTCCTTATTATGATTTTACCAGAAAAGACACATATATGGAACTTTTTGGAGATCTTATTCAGAACTGTCACGGGCTAAGAAGGATTGGAGCTGCTTCTGTAGACCTGGTGTATACGGCTTGCGGCAGATTTGATGGGTATTTTGAATATAATCTTAAACCATGGGATATCGCCGCCGGAATGTTTATTGTAGAACGGGCGGGAGGCAAGGTATTTGATTTCAAAGGCGGAAAAGATATGCTAAAAGATTGTGATATTATTGCCACAAATGCCCATATTTCTGAAGAACTTATCGGGATAATAAAAAAATACTTTGCGAAATATTACAACTAGCTAAAATATCCGGATAGAATTGATACTTGAAACGTACGAAGCTAACGATTTAGTTTACTAAGTTCCAGATTAGAAATAAAAGCACTACAATTATATACCGGAATGTCTGAAAAATAAAAGTCGTTTACGTCTTCTGTAAGAATGACTTCGCAGTCAGATAATATTGCCGAGTAATATTCTAGCCCATCTTCAAAGTCATGAACAGCTGGATTCTCTATAGCAAGTTTAACTGCGCGTTGATCGGTAATTGTAATTTCTAGTTTTTCGGATAAAACAGAAATTTTATTTTTTGCTTGTCGAGTTCCACTTTTTTTTTCCGCAAAATAAAATGCAATGGCAAGACAAATTGGAGACGTATAAACCTGCATGTTAGGTTTATCTGATAGGCTTAATATCCTGGCGGCATAAGGAAACAATGGATATTGCTTATTTAAAACGGCAACCAATATATTGGCGTCCACAAAAATTCTCATTTCTTAGAATTAAAAAATTCCGCTTTAGATTTTTTTCTGGAGGTCGTCTTGGAATATTCGGGCCTTTCTTCTGCTACCATATTTACCCAATCTGCTATTGGTAATTCTTCCAGGTTTTGATAATTTTTTGAAGTCATTTGTCTAAATATAAACTCAGTAAGTCTGGATAGACTAATGTTATTTCTGGAAGCAAATTCTTTCGCCTCTTTAATCACCTGTTCGTCAAAAGACAAAGTAATCTTTGAGTCCATAACTATTTATTGTTTATTTTATACGACAAAAATATTTATTTTATACGTAATACCGAAATGCTTTTAAACTATATTTCCTAAAGCTTATAGGAATATAAAAATTCTTTACAAAATATTATCTCTAAAGCTTAATTTTAAATAATTCTCTATCCAAATTTATTTATGACACCAACTTCGACATACCAAGCTGCTAAAATAACTGCTCCACTGTTAGAAAATTATTTCGAACAATATTTGCTTGATGTTAATTCTGAAGTTGAAAAACCTATTAATTTCCCAAAGGCAGTTTTAATAGAGAGTATGATTGATGCGGCTTTCTGGGCCAGCCTGAGAACAGAGGAAGCCAGATCTCCTAAGATTTCGTTAGCTTTTTTGTCTCCGGAACAGGCCGAACAGCCTCTGTTGTTCGGCAATAAGCTAAGGTTAACTCCTCGAAATTTAACTAAACTCGCTCCCGGAATAGAAGGGCCCGGAATTCATTTAGGGATTTGGTATGATGATCATGGGCTATTTATCTGGGGTACAACCTTACATATTCCCAATTTTTGTTTCGTCCTGGATGTGTCTGAACCTGCCTTATTGGTAATAAAGCACAGACGTTTATGTGGCTTTGGCAAATTTACCAATGTTGCCATCCTAAAAGGAGACGAAATTAAGATCATCAATGAGAATAGCGCTTTTTTGCCAGATAGTCCACAAATATTAAATTATTTGTTGGGATTAAACACTAATATTAAAAGGACAGAAACGGTAAATGTAATGATTCAACTTGCTGTTGGTATGCGTTCTCATAAAAGAGGGGGAATTGTCCTTATCGTTCCCAAATCAAATAACAATTGGAAAAAATCTATCATTCATCCAATTCAATATCATCTAAAACCTTTGTTTACCAATTTATCCAAATTGATGAATGATTATTCCGATTCAGTAAATGAAACAATATGGGAAAGTACTGTGAAAAAAGAAATAGACAGTATTGCAGGGCTAAGTGCTATAGATGGAGCTGTTATTTTAAATGATAATTATGAACTAATAGCTTTTGGTGCCAAAATCACGAAATTTAATAGTGAACAACAAATAGAGAAGCTGGCTTTTATAGAACCGGTAATTGGTGGAGAGGTAAAAGAAGTTTTTGTGAGTGAAATAGGAGGTACTAGACATCTTTCTGCTGCCCAATTTGTGTATGACCAAAGAGATTCTCTTGCGTTTGTTGCCTCTCAAGATGGACACTTTACTGTATTTTCCTGGTCGCCAGAGCGTGGTATGGTACAGTGTCATAAGATAGACACTTTACTCATTTAATAACGGGTTGCCGCCATAGGATTAAAAATCCTATAGGCGGCAACATGGTTTTTACAAAGTTTCCTCAAGCCATTTAAAAAATTCCCTTTGCCATACTATTCCATTTTGAGCTTTTAATACCAAATGGTTCTCATCAGGGAAATAAACCAATCTGCTTTTAATACCTTTTAATTGTGCGGCCTGATAAGCCTGTAGCCCTTGTTCGATAGGCACTCTGTAGTCTCTGCCTCCCTGGAATATAAGAATTGGTGTATTCCATTTATTAATATATTCACTTGGATTAAAGTCTCTATAAGCCTTTGGAACACTTTCCTGCCAATAAGCGCCACCTACATCCTTGTTAGCGAAAAAGAGTTCTTCTGTTGTCCCATACCAGCTTCTAAGATCGAACAATCCATTATGGGCTATAAAAGTTTTAAAACGGTTTTGATGGATTCCGGCGAGCATATAAACCGAATAGCCACCATAACTTGCACCTACACATCCTAATCTGTTCTTGTCTACGAAAGATTCTTTAGAAATGTCATCAATAGCAGCAAGGTAATCTTTCATTGCCTGCCCGCCCCAATCTCCGCTGATCTGCCTGTTCCATTCTACACCAAAACCAGGTAAACCGCGCCTGTTTGGAGCTACTACAATGTATCCCTGGGCTGCCATTAACTGGAAATTCCATCTTACAGAATAGAATTGGGAAACCGCAGATTGAGGCCCGCCCTGACAATATAAAAGAGCCGGATATTTTTTTGATGAATCGAAATCTGGAGGATATATTACCCAAGCCAGCATGCTTTTACCATCCGTAGTTTTTATCCAGCGCTCTTCAACTTTGCTTTTTGCTATATTTTTATATTCCGAATCGTTAACATGAGTTAGCTGGTTTAGTTTGCCATTTTTAATATTTAATGTATATAGTTCTGCAGAATGGTTCATATCTGTTTTGCTCACTACCAGTAAGTTTCCAATTTGACCAAGTATTGCGTTGATATCCCATTGTCCTTTGGTAAGCTGTTTTATATCACTAACGCTCATTAAATTAAAGCCTTTTTCAGTATTAATGGTATAAAGTTGCTGCGTACCTTTATAATAGGCATTAAAGAATATAGATTTTCCGTCTTCTCCCCAAATAAAGCCAGAAACTGTCTCGTCCCAATCTTTAGTTAAATTGTATTTTTTTTCGGTTTTTAAATCAAGTATATAAATGTCATTTTTATCAGATTCGTAACCATCTTCGGCCATACTTGTCCAGGCCAGAAATGAACCATCTTTGTTAAAAGAAGGGTGCGTATCGTAGCCTTGCATTCCGTCAGTAATATTAGTGGTTTTCTGAGTGAGCAGGTCATATCTATAGATATCGGTATTTGTACTTGTGGCATAAGCTTTTCCAAATTTTTTCTTCGCTACGTATAAAATAGATTTGCTATCTGGAGACCAAATCATATCTTCTGTACCACCAAAAGGTTTTTGGGGAGAATCGTAAGGCTCGTTCTCCATAATATCTTTAAGATTTAACAGTTGGCCATTCTCAAAACCGGCGATATAGATATGACTGAATTTACCTTCTTCCCAGGTGTCCCAGTGTCTATAATTTAAATCATTAAAAACATAAGCATTTGCTTTTGGAAGATCATGATAAATGTCTTTGGCTTCTGTTTTTACAACCAGGGTTTCTTTGGTAAAAAGAATATGTTTTCCGTCAGGGGAGATTTTAGGATTCTCTATACCGCCTTCCAGATTTGTTAACTGTTTATGTTCTGTATAATCCAGGCTACATGACCATAACTGATCATTTTTGAGGTAAATAAGCTTATCCTGATAAATATTTACAATAGCAATACTTTCATTTTCTGCATCGATTTGTTTAGGATTTCCATTTTTTAATGAAATGGCGAAAGTATTTTTATTCCCTTTGTTTTCCTCAATATTTACGGAGTTGACGCTGTAAATAACTTCGTTTTTTTTCTTGTTAATGACATCTCCGCTTACACGTCCCAGTTGCCAAAGTTTTTCCGGACTAAGTTTTTGTTGGGCAATCAGGGGAGTTGTTATTAGCATAATTATACTTACCAATATATTTTTCTTCATCAATTTAAATTTACCGCCGGAAAGAAAGCAATAACTCATCATTTTTTAATAATTGTAACTCGTTATTTACAAGTTTGAAATTATTTGCCTGCTGTAAAGACGATTTAAATTCATTTTCTATAGCCAGATCTTTACAAGCCATTAATGTGGTTATAATATTTCCTATTTTAAAATGGTTCATCATGTCTTTGGAGAAGCTTATGGAGGTACCGAAGCCATTACATCCTAATTTTCCAGATACACTTTTTTTCGTCAGGTCGAAGTTTATATTAGCCACAACATCAGAAGGTATTATTTTGGTTTTTAATTTAAATAGCTTCCAATTGCCCGAAATCAATAATCTTTTGTCTAATACATCGCCACATCCGGTGTAATGTTTGTTTTTAAGATATAGCTCTACAAAGTATGGACTCACCTTACCAGACATGTCATTTACGCAAGGCGTTTTATAAACAATTGCTCTATTTAGTC
>NZ_JBEBVH010000137.1:0-10270 GCF_040392825.1 Pseudopedobacter sp. | reverse complement strand
CATCTACCATTTGCTGCGTAGGCCCGGTACTACAATACCCATTAGCCAACCGGGGAGTTAATGCCCGCTCATAACCGCTTAGATTATTTAATATTCTCGAAAATATCCATTCGCTATTCCATGCGTCCAGGAATACATCTCTATAAGAGATTAATGGGCTAAAAGTTCCGCCGCTATTTTTCTTATATAGAGAAAGAATATCCATATTGATGATATCTTTGGCCGCTTTGGCTGCCCTTTCCCACTTTTGGACACTGTATTGCTGGCTAATCAAATTTTTCCCATCCAAATTTCGAAAACTGGCATATTCTGCATTACCATTAAATAATGGACTCGCCGCATAAAGCAATACCCGGCTTTTCAAAGCTAAACATGCCATTTTTGTAGCTCTTCCATAATCTAGATTTTCTTGTGTCGTAAAATGTAAAGGCAAATCCTGAGAAGCCACATCCAGTTCATTGACTATATAATCTACACATTCATCATAGCTATTTCTTGGTAAAGCCAATAGAGCATCACCAGGGTTGAGGTCACCTGGGATTGTCTCTTCTCCCAATATAGTAACAGGTCCCCAGGTACGTAATAGCATAAAATAGAGATAGGCTCTTACAAATCTTGCTTCGGCTTTACGAATCACAATTTTATTCTGTTCCAGTTGAGGGTTTCCATCGATGTTATTAATGTAGGTAGTTGCAGAACGGATACCTTTATAATAATCGGTGTAATAATTGTCGTAATATCCTGAAGCCGGATTCCAATTCCCAAGATTCATGAGAAAAGTATAATAGCCCGGTCGGTCGTAAGTCACATCTCCTTCATCAGACAAACCAATCCAGGGCGCACTTCCTGTTAAATAAGTTTCATCTTTAATATAGCTATATACATTAGCCAAATATTCTTCAGAAGGTTTTAATCTTTGAAATACCTGCTCTATGGTAAGCCGGTCATCTGGCACCTGGTCTAAAAATTCTTTTTGACAAGATGAAAAGAGTAAAAGGGGTAACGAGAAAAGGGTTAGTATTTTATATTTATATTTATTCATGGTGCAATACGGTTAAAAATTGAAATTTAAGCCTAAACTGTATGAAGCAATATTGGGATATCTGGCCCCTCCCGGGTATGCAGAATTACTGCCATCACCTAATTCTGCATCCCAAAGCTTGAAAGAACTAAAGGTCAATAGATTTACACCCTGGAAAAACACATCTGCATTTTGAAGGCCGAAGCGTTTTATAAATTGTTTAGGCAATTTGTAGCCTAGCTGCAACGTTTTTAACCTCAGATACCTTCCGTTTTGTATCCACCACGAACTTCTTGTGTAATTATCATTTATAGTACCACTAGAAAGACGCGGGTATAATGCGTCAGGATTAGGATTTTCTACTGTCCACCGGTCGTTAACATTGTTAAACATATTCCCTCTGCTTAAACCTTGCTGAAAAGGGATCAAGCCTTCTCCGTTTAACCAGATATCCATGTTTCCAACGCCCTGAAACAAGGTTGATATACTAAAAGCCTTATAACCAATCGTAAAACCAAAACCATAAACAATTTCAGGCACCTGACCATACCCAATAGGCGCATAATCATAAGAATTGATTACACCGTCTCCATTTAAATCTTTGAATTTTAAATCTCCCGGTCTTACATCTCCGGATTGTAATGGACTATTGGCAATTTCTTCGTTACTTTCAAAAAAACCTAATGCTATATAACCAAAGCGCTGTCCGACCTTTCTTCCCTTTGTTGCTAACCATGGATATATAGGATCTGGTTTATCGTCCTCAATAATCTTATTACGATTGAAAGTAAAATTTCCCATCAGCTGCAAGAAGAAATCTTCACTCAGTTTCTTAGAATAAGTTAGTGATCCTTCTATACCTCTGTTATCTATAATACCTACATTGCCATATGGATTATTACGCATTCCTATATATCCTGGTAAAGACGAACGCCTTAAAAAACTGCCTTCTCTATATTCTCTAAAAATATCCATCTGTATATTCAGGGCATTTTTTAATGTCCAGATATCCAACCCTAAATTGGTCTTTTCCGCAGTCTCCCAGGTTACGTCTACAGCATATTCTCCAATATCTTGTCCAACATAATTTG
Source organism: Pseudopedobacter sp. (assembly GCF_040392825.1). NCBI lineage: Bacteria > Pseudomonadati > Bacteroidota > Sphingobacteriia > Sphingobacteriales > Sphingobacteriaceae > Pseudopedobacter > Pseudopedobacter sp. The sequence continues at coordinate 8,158 of NZ_JBEBVH010000137.1, read as the reverse complement.
CTGGGCTTTTTCCAAACTGATATATAGGAGAAGACGAAGTACCTAGTTGCTCTACCGTTCCCAAATAAGCAAATCTTCTGCCTCCAATATTACTGTTTCCAACCAAACCATGAGAGAATCTGACTTTAGCTAATTGTACCTTATCTTTTAAACCTTCAAAAAATCTCTCCTGAGAAATTACCCATCCTAAACCTACCGAAGGAAAAAAACCGTACCTTTTACTTGGCAAAAAGTTTTCAGATCCATTGTAACCAAAATTGAATTCTGCAAAATATTTATTATCATAGGCATAAGTTGTTCTCCCTGCTACGCCTCTGAAACGAAATGGTAAAGATTCTTCTAAATTATCAGCTTGAGTATTGATCTCATCACTTTGATTATATAAAAGCATTCCTCCCACATCATGCTTACCGAAAGAACGATTATAATTAATTGCCAATTCATTATATATTGTTCTGGAACCATCCGGATTTTTAGAAAAAGATAAATATTCTGAGCCAGTACGTGTAGGCTGTAAATTTAGATTGCCTTCTGCATCACGCCCATTTGCCAACCAGGTATCCGGAACTTTAGTCCTCCTTAAACTTACATAGTTATAGGCATCGAAGGAAAACATGCCTGTCGCAGACAAGCCTTTTGTAATGAAATCCAGTTCCTGAATTACCCTTAAATTTGAAAACAATTGGTTTTTCCACTGGTTGGCATACCCAGTTTGGGTTAACAAAGCCCATGGATTTTGCACACTCGACGTAGCTGCATCAGCTATTCTTCCATCTTCGTATCTTACCGGATGCAGAATAGGCGTCATAAAAAATGCTTTCTCAAAAATATCTGAAGAATTACTACCCGGGTAATTTACATTGGCCAGATATCCCTGAATTCCTAATTTTACTGTAGTGGTTCTAAATGGCTTCACATTAAGGTTAGAAGTTAGATTATATCTTTTAAATCTAACCTGCGCATCGTATTTTGCCAGATCATCTGTCTTATACAAACCTTTTTCGTCAAAATAACTTGTTGATACATAATAAGTGGTTAAATCATTACCACCATTTATATTTAGGTTAAGCGTTCTGTTAGAACCAAAATCGTTAAAAATTTCATCGTACCAATTTACATCCGGATATAGGTAGGGATCACTTTGTGTCCTTGTTGCTTCTATAGCTTCTGCAGAATATCTGGGCTGATAACCTCTGGTAGTTAATGCTTCGTTGGATAACTCCATATAAGTTACTCCATCAACAAATTCAGGAATTTTGGTAAATCTGGTAACCGCTTCATTGTATCTTACATTAAACTTAGGTTTACCCGGAGAACCGCTTTTTGTGTTGATGATAATTACTCCATTTGCACCGCGCACACCATAAACTGCAGTCGCAGAAGCATCTTTCAAAATAGAAAAACTTTCTATATCCTCCGGGTCTACGTCAGAAAAAGATCTTGGAACACCGTCTACCAAGACCAAGGGTTTACTCATGCTGCTGCTAAAAGTAGAGATACCACGTATCCAGATATCGGCATTATCTCCACCCGGTTCTCCGCTACGCTGTACTGAAACTACTCCAGCTATCCGCCCGCCCAAAGAATTGGTTAAATTCCTAACGGGTAATTTCAAATCTGATGGCGTAATGCTAACCTGAGCTCCCACCAGACTTATTTTTTTCTGTGTTCCGTAGCCCACCACCGTTACCTGTTCCAAAAAAGAATTAGCTTCCTGCAACACCACAGTCAAAGCTGTTTTTCCTTTTACCGGTACTTCTTTATCCCTAAACCCTATATAACTGAAAATCAACACAGTGTTTTCGGACACATCTAAAATGAAATTGCCGTTGATATCTGTGCTTGTCCCCAAGGAAGGATTATCTTTATGTTTAATAGCTACACCAATTAAAGGTATTCCTAAAGAATCTTTAACAGTGCCACTTATTTTTCTTTTTCCTTGCTGAAGATTATTATAATGTTCTGCAATTCTTAGCTTCTTTATTACAATCACATTGTCTATTTCAGAAGCGGTTAAATGATACGGTTTTAACAGAGCTTCGAGAGTTTTTAGCAGATTATCATTTTCAATTTTCAGATCAACAATCTTACCTTTTTCCAATAAATTATCGGCATATGCTATTTTCATACCCGCTGTTTCGGCTATCCTTTGCAATGCCTCGGCCAGAGTGACCTGCTTTAAATTTATTGTAATATTGGTACTAGCCGCCTTTTGCCCATAGCTACTATTGCTTGCCAGAGACAATGTAGACAGACAACAAATGGTCATGTATACCAATGTGCTGAGTTTCATAATTGTTAGTGTAAAAAGTCTTACTCTATTAACAAATAGAGATTTTTTCATAATTTTAGGTTTTAAAATGTTAGACAATTAAGGATGTCAATCTTCGGATGTCGCAGTTCACAGATTGCATTCTTTTAGACATTTTTTGACCTTGCACTCCCTAGGTGCAAGGTTTTTTGTTTTTTTTCTCTATAGTTTAAGTTATCATATAGCTTGTTTTTTAATTACACCCTAAACCTTCTAAATAATACGCATCTCCTTCTTTTTTATACTGCCCTTCTACTATTTCCCCTAAAATCTTCATAATCTTATCGAGCTTCATACCCGTAAAATCAGCAGAAACCTGGCAATTCTTTAAATTTCCTGCTATCCTAATTTTATTTGGGAAATTTCTTTGAATAGTTTCTACTACGCTATATAGTGCCGTTTTATTAAATACAAGTTTTCCTTCCCGCCAGGCAGTCATATCGGACGCATTATCTACCAATCTGGACACAAGCTTTCTGTTGGCCGACCGATAAATTGCTTGTTGGTTCTTTTCAAGAAGAACTTTATTGTTATCATCTTCCACTGCTACTTTTCCACTAATTACAGTTACTTTAACTTCCTCGTCTTCGGCATAAGAGCTTATATTAAAGCTTGTGCCTAACACTGTTGTGCGAATACCTTTAGAACTAATTATAAAAGGTCTTTGCTCATCTCTTTTCACTTTAAAAAAAGCTTCTCCTTCCAATACAATTTCTCTTTTATCGTTTTCAAACCTTTTCGGATACTTTAATCTCGAATTTGCATTAACCCAAACTTTTGTACCATCACTTAACAAAAGTTCTTTGACTTCTCTAAATCCGGTATGCACTACTAAAAGTTCGCTTTGTCTAAAAATATTCCGGTTCAAAATAAAAAATCCGGCACTTAAGCATATTAATAAACAGGCAGCAGCCAGCCAACTGAAATGGATATACCTTTTTTTCATAACACGCATGCGAATCAATCGTAAGGATTTCTCCTGATCAAAATCTATATTTTCTAATGGCAGGGAATCGCTTTCTTGTTCTTTTGTTTCAAAATACTTAGATAAAAGCTTTTCCAGAGCCGAATTATTGTTCTCTCTATTCATAATGTTATATATGTATGATGCAAGAATGGGTGTTTACCCCTAAAAAAATATTTTTTTTTATTAAGGTAGGAAGTATAAAGCCACCAATATAGCCAAAAACTCCTTTGACGAGTTTTTTAAACGGCTTAGGGCGATGGTCATTTGGTTTTCTACGGTTTTCACAGAAATATTCAGCCGCTCAGCAATCTCTTTATTACTTAAATTTGATTCACGGCTTAATTTAAATATCTCCTGACATTTTTTTGGCAGCTTATTTATTGAAGAATCAAGGAGTTCTGAAAGCTCTTTAGCTATTATCTGTTGATCCGCATAATATTTTGAACAGAGTTCCAATAATACACTATCATCTATAGTTAATTTTCCAGATCTGATTGCCATAAGTGCTCTGTTCTTGATAGAGACATACAGGTAAGACTTCAGGGACCTTATTTGCAAATTCCCGCGTTTTTCCCAAAGATCTATAAAAAGCTCCTGAACCATATCCTCACAGGCTTCTTTATTCCTAAAAAGATTATATGCGGCATGGTAAAGATGAGAAGAATATTTTTTGAATATTTCACTAAAAGCGGTGTCATCACCTTGCGTTAATCCTTCTAACAACTCTTCATCCAGATTTTTATATTGGGAGTTTAACATTGGTAATAACTTATGATATCTTATTCTTTGACAAATATATTTGCCACGGTTAAAATCAAATGTAACAGAAAATTAAGTTATGATGAACCTATTATTAACCTAAATATACAAACAGAAATAAAAAAAATCCAATCAAATATTTTAGTTTGACCTTTTTTCTTACTTATTAACCGTATAAGCTGGAAATTGATTATCAACATATTGATAAAACAAAAAACAGCTCTTCAGTCTTTTATATAAAAAATTTAAAATAATTTATGGAATTCCCTAGCTTACGACATCTTAGAGAAAAACATAAATAAGAAACATTATGAAAAAGTTAATAATCGCAGCTATTATAGCATGTACAAGTTTAAGTGCCATGAGTCAAACAGCAGATTTGAGAAAAAAAATCGAAGTTAATGGAAGTGCGGAAACTGAAATTACTCCAGACGAAATCTATATTGCTATTTCTTTGAAGGAGTATTTTAAAGACAATAACAACAAAAAAAGGGTAAGTATCACAGAGTTAGAAAAAGAGCTTCAGGCTGCCGTTGTTAAAGCTGGTATTCCGAAAGAAGACTTAATGATTAATAATGTCTCTGGTTATACAGATTATTGGAATAAAAAGAAAGACCCTAACTTTTTAGCGAGCAAACAATACAAACTAAAAGTAAAAGATCTGAACAGTTTCAACCAAATCATCGCTGCTATAGATCCTAAAGGTATTGCTTCTACTTATGTAGAGAGTTATAATCACTCAAAAATTGCACAGTTAAAAAACGATTTAAGAGTGAAAGCTTTGCTTAATGCGAAAGAAAAAGCAACTGCATTGGCGAATGCTCTTGGAGATAAATTAGGAAGTGCATTACTCATTCAAGACCATAATACAGATTATAACGTACAACCTGTTTATAGAAACTATGCCATGATGACGAAAGCTGAAGTAGCTTCTGATAGTATGGAGCCCGCTGAAATAGATTTCAAAAAAATAAAACTTCAATATACGGTAAATGTAACTTTCGAGATTAAGTAAACTCTCGAATGGAGCTGAAAAATCCCCGGTCTAAAGGCTGGGGATTTTTTGTTTTTGGTATTTATTGTTGGGAAACCGTACTTTTAAACTTCGTATATGGTACTTGAAGACAGAAAAGACGTTCCCTCAAAAAAGAAACTGAATTATCCGGTTAATGAAACCCTCCGAAAGTATTTGTTGAAATACGACCGTGAGGTAAGACTTCCTGTAATGTATAGCGATATGCTGCGTTTTAACTTGTCTGTCCCATTATTAGATAATGAGGGTGTCGACACACTTTGGCATACAGTATATTATGACGAATCGGAAATGAAAGATCTTTTTCCCGGACTGGAATATATCTATGCTTTATTACACGCATCTGGACGTATGGAGGTTATGGAACATCTTTCTGTAGCCCGAATAGATTACTGTTCATTTGGAAATTCGAAACCTTTTAGAGTACGTATAATTAATAGATTCAACGACAATTACGATCATTTTTACGTTAAAGTTGCTGATGCTTCCCGTGTTTACGGACTGGAATTGGAACACATCCTGTCTCCTAACAGAATCAACTATCTTACAGACGGCAACACACTTATTGAAGAGCATATAGCCGGAATGCCGGGAGATGTATTTATAAGACAGGCTGTTAAAGACTCTGTTTTTAACAAAACAAGGATCTGCAAAGAATTCGTAAAGTTCAACGAGAGGTGCTTTGTTCGTCTTTTAGGGGATATGCGGTCTTATAATTACGTAGTAGATATTACACCGGATATAGAAGGTAACCAATATCGCTTAAGGGCCATAGACTTTGATCAGCAATCTTACGAAGGCAGATTAAAATTTTATCTTCCCCATTTCTTTAAGGAAAACAACAAACTGGTTTTTATGGGAATTGGGTTAATAAGCGAAGCATCTATGCTGCAATATCAACAGGAGGAAAGGCATATTATCAGGCACAGGGCCAGAGCAGGACAAAAAAGACTAAAAGAAATATTTCATATCATGTCTGCAGAGAAATTGGCTCCGGAAGATAAAATTATCAGTTTAGGAAAAGAACTCGCTGCCTACCACCAAAATCAGTTATTCACAAAAATACGCTCTATGGGCGGTCTGGTTAAAGAACATCTCTTCGCCTGCATCTTTCATAGCAAATAAAATTAACGTCTGTAAAATCAAAAGGCAATTTCGAACGTTATAGCTACAGAACAATATCATATTTATGAAAAAATTATCTTTTATAGTTCTTGCTTTCGCAGCAATTACGCTTTTATTTACAGCATGTGCATCACGTCGCGGGACAAACACTATGGTTACATCTACATCTAAGGGAGACCTCACCGGAACGTGGATTGTGTCTGATATTAAATTAGAAGGTTTTCCTGAAGGTTATCAAATTAAAAATGCATTCAATATGGCTCCGTATGAGTCCTTCATTGGAAGTACCTGGCGCTTATATGGAAGCTATAAAGGCTCGATCACCTTAAGTAACGGTACTATGGAAAATATATATTGGGATTTGATTAATGATGGAGCAAAACCTGTTTTCCAATTTAAAACAGTACCCGATGGAACTAAGGCCAGAGATATCAGAGAAGGATACCATTTAGACATCAATTGGATAGATGCTAACCATTTAAGTCTGCGTTCCCCTTTTTCAATAGAAAATGGTAATGCTGCCAATATTGTGTATAATTTGGAAAAACAGAAGTAAACACCTGCCATAAGGCTTTAAAAGAAGAGGCTGTCCGAGAAGGAAACCTATTTGTCTACAAATTGACATTCAGGATGATAGATACTTTTCAGACAGTCTCTTAAAACACTTTTCAAACTGTCACAAAACATTTATTAATATTGCTTTTATTCTGTTCTTCATAACAAAATGCTGGTTATGCAAACACATAAAACCTTTAACAACCAATTGGTTAAGATTTTTTAGAGCGTAATCCTTTCATTTTCTCTTTCAGTCCTTTCCTTGATTTTTTATCTGTACCTATCAGATAACCGTACGGTTGTAAAGAAGGAACATTATCACAAATAATTTTAACTATACCTAATAAAGGAATTGCTAAAATCATTCCGCCTATACCCCATATCTGTTCTCCCGCAACCAGAGCTGCAATAGTAAAGAGTGGATTAATATTAACCTGGTCACCAACAACCAGAGGCTCTATCAGATAAGTTTGCACAAATTGAACTATCAGATACACTCCAATTACACTCAGAATTTTATCATTACTGCCCTGAGCTACTACTGCTAAAACAGTAATTGCAGTGCCCGTAATATTTCCTACAAAAGGGACTATTTCCAGAGTCCCACAGATTACAGCAAAAAAAATTGCATTTTCTACGCCAACTAAAAAAAAACCAATACTGTACAATACCCATAACAATACAATCATTGCAGACAATCCTCCCAGGTATTGTTGCGAGACTTCTGTACACTGTTTCAGAATTTCCTCCGACCGCCCACTATCTCTCTTTGGTACAACCCTTAGTATAAAATTTTTAATTCTCTGTCTCAAAAATAAAAAAAGATACATGTAAACAATCACCAATATACTGCTCACCAATATGTCTACTGTACCAGAGGCAAATTTAAAGAGCATCCCCCCGGTGTTGGTCTCTCCACTCTGGCTTTGTTCTTTAATCATTTGCTCTTGTTTTCCCGAAGAAATTCCTATTTTTTGATCAACCCAATCTTTCAAGCTTTGAAATGCTGAAGTCAGGTGCCGTTTCATCTCGTCAATATTATCGGTAAAATCCTTCAGTTGCCAGGTAAGTAAAATAAATAAAACCGATACCGAAAGTATAAATAACATAACAGCAAATAAACTCGACAAGCCTCTGTTTACTCCCCGCCGTTCTATACGATTGCACATTTTAACAAATAGCATAGACAATATACCTGCCAATGCCAGTGGCACTAAAAACTCCCGGGCCAGGTACAGTGTACAAATACTGAGGCTAACAAATAACAATAAGTAAACGGCATACTGTAATCTTTCCATAATACATCAACAACAAAAGCAGTTAAAGTGTTATAAATATTTTGAAGGCATTGATAAGGCCATAAAATTACACTCCCCTTAATAACGTCATCTAAACCTCGGTCCTGTTT
>NZ_JBEBVH010000136.1:0-10311 GCF_040392825.1 Pseudopedobacter sp. | reverse complement strand
ATAAGATTGGGGTATAAAGAAAGTAACGGTGACTTTTCAAACTGACTAACACTCTTTCTACAAACCATGAATCACTGATATTAATAGTTCAAGTGCTAAAAGACACAACGTCATCAAATAATAAAAATTATTTGTGCTAAAGTCATTTTATGCCCGTTTTGTTTCTGTTCTTGTTGTTTTGATAATTTTTACTTCTATTTGTTAACGATTTTTTATGTAAACAGATGAATAGTTAAAAAATGTTAAATTGATTTTACGAAAGCAAAACGATAGTATTTTTGACATCATATGAGGGGTATTGTACTAATATTTATCTTGTTCCAAATACTGATTTTTAAATCAGGGAAAGTACATACATATACACACTCAGATACTCTTTTCTCGCAGAAATATAAAGACTCAAAAAAATCATTAAAAACTCATCTGTTTTCTGAAAGGAAGAATATTCCGGTAAAGACTAATCATTCTGTATTTGTTGAAGATATTGAAGATTATTCCAGCACTATCAGAGAATATGCCCTATCATCGGTTGTAATAATAGCAATTGTATTTGCTATTATGTTCTTTAACTTTCGACGGCTGTTTAAAGAGCATTTGCCGTTTTGTAATTACCTTGCTTCCGCTTCGCAGAACAAATATATTCTGCAACGTGTCCTAAGAATTTGATCCTTTTCTATATTCTCTTCAGGTAGCTGTTTTATCGCTGCCAATATTCTCTCATCAGGGGATTCTTTTAGATAGTTGACTGTTTTCGGTTATTCTATCCAAATACGGTAATTAATTTATAATCATTTTGTTTTCAATTAAAAAATGAAAAGAGGCTTAGTGCTTTTAATGTTAGGTAGTACACTGTTTTATACAATAAGCTGTACCGATGATAAGAAAAAAGAAGAAATAGAGGAGGAATATACGGTGACAGAACCTGTACATGTAGACACTTCTTTTAATAAGGAGTATGTATCACAAATTCGCTCATTCCGAAATATAGAAATCAGAGCACAGGAGAAAGGGTATTTGGAAAATATCTATGTTGATGAAGGCCAGCAAGTAAAGACAGGCCAGTTATTATTCCGTATTATGCCAAAGATATATGAAGCGGAATTCCAAAAGGCACAAGCCGAGTCTAAAATGGCTAATATCGAATTCCAAAATGCTAAAAGCCTTGGAGAAAAAAATATTGTTTCTGATAACGAAGTTGCTTTAGCAAAAGCCAAGCTTGATCATGCTAATGCAGAAACAGCTATTGCCAGATTACATCTGTCATTTACCGAAATCCGGGCACCTTTCGATGGGATCATAGACAGAATTCCTCTTAAACTGGGCAGCCTCGTTGACGAAGGCGAATTGTTGACCAGCTTATCAGATAACAGTCAAATGCTGGTTTATTTTAACGTATCAGAACCAGAATATCTGGACTACGAATCGCATGTAAAAGATAGAGGAACAGGTAAAGTTTCATTGATGCTGGCAAATAACCAAATCTTTAAATATGAGGGTAATATAGAGGTCGTCGAAGGTGAGTTTGATAATGAAACAGGAAATATTGCATTTAGAGCGAGATTCCCCAATCAGGAGAGACTGTTAAGAAATGGGCAGACCGGTAAAGTAAGAATGACTGTACCATTAAATAATGCTTTAATTATCCCTCAGAAAGCAACCTACGAACTGCAGGATAGAAAATATGTATTTGTGGTAGGTAAAGATGGAATTGCCAGATCTAAACATATTACCATAAGCGGAGAACTTCCTGATTTATATATTGTTTCCAAAGGTTTATCACAGCATGATAAAATTTTGCTCGAAGGAGTCCAGAAAGTTAAAGATGATGATAAAATTCATTATGAGTTTGTTCCTGCCAAGGAAGTAATGGCTCATTTAAGATTAAAAGCAGAGTAGTAAACGCTAATAAAGCATATCATGTTTAATAAATTTATACATAGACCGGTATTGTCTATTGTGATCTCGTTGATTATTGTTTTTTTGGGTGTTTTGGCTATAGTACAATTGCCCGTTACACAATTTCCGTCTATATCTCCGCCTAAAGTAAATATAACCGCCGAATACCCCGGGGCGAATGGAGAGCTGATGATTAAATCTGTTATTATACCATTGGAAAGGGCATTAAATGGTGTTCCGGGAATGAAATATATGGCTTCGGATGCGGGTAACGATGGAGAAGCAACCATTCAGGTTGTATTTAACCTTGGAACCGACCCCAATCAGGCATCCTTAAATGTTCAAAACAGAGTTGCATCTGTAGTAAATAAACTTCCCCCAATTGTAGTTAGGGAGGGCGTGAAGGTAACACGGGAAGAGTCTAATATGCTGATGTACGTCAATATGTACAGTCAGGATACAAGTTTTAATGGAAACTTCTTGTTCAACTTTGCAGATATCAATGTTTTGCCAGAACTTAAAAGAGTAGATGGAGTTGGTGTAGCAGATATTTTAGGTAATCGGGAATATGCAATGAGAATCTGGTTGAAACCAGACAGAATGTTGGCTTACAAAATATCTGCAGAAGAAGTAATGAAAGCCTTAGAAGAACAAAGTTTAGAGGCGTCACCAGGGAAAACAGGGGAGGCTTCAGGAAAACGATCTCAGAGCTTTGAATACGTCTTAAAATATCCGGGCAGATTTACGACCAAAGAAGGATATGGTAATATTGTACTTCGGGCAAGTGCAAACGGAGAGCTGCTCCGTTTAAAGGATGTTGCAACTATAGAATTTGGCAGTGCCATGTATGATTTATATTCTAATCTGAATAACAGATCGTCTGCTGCTATTGTTCTTAAACAATCTTATGGCAGTAATGCGAGCCAGGTTATTAAAGATGTAAAAGCTTAAATGAAAGAGTTAGAGGCGTCTTTCCCCAAAGGAATTAAATACGAAATCAGCTATGATGTATCTAAGTTTCTGGATGCTTCTATGGAGAAGGTAATGCATACTTTGGTAGAAGCATTTATTCTGGTAGGCATTGTTGTGTTCCTTTTTCTGGGCGATTGGCGATCTACCTTAATACCAACTCTGGCAGTTCCAGTTTCACTAATAGGTACATTCTTTTTTATGCAATTTTTTGGCATTACCATAAATCTTATAACCTTGTTTGCACTGGTGTTGGCCATAGGTATTGTTGTTGATGATGCCATTGTGGTCGTAGAAGCTGTACATGCAAAAATGGAAGCAGAGCATCTTTCTGTACTAAAGGCCACAAAAAAAGCTATGAAAGAGATAAGCGGGGCTATTATCGCTATAACTTTTCTAATGGCTGCAGTTTTTGTTCCGGTAGCTTTTATGTCTGGTCCGGTAGGTATTTTTTACCGACAATTTTCCATTACTATGGCTACTTCTATTATTTTGTCAGGTTTAGTGGCATTAACACTTACTCCGGCATTATGTGCCATTATCTTAAAAAATACACATCATAAAAAAGGGAAGCAAAATCTGTTGGAAAAATTCATAGCTGGGTTTAATTATGGTTTTGATAGGTTGTCGAATAAATACATGTATTTTTTAAGGAAAATAGTAACCAAACGAAGCCTTACCTTTTGCACATTGATTGTGTTTTGTGTTGGTGTCTATTTCCTGAATAACAGTGTGCCAACAGGATTTATACCTAACGAAGACCAGGGGATGGTTTATGCCATTATCCAGACACCTCCCGGATCGTCTCTGGAAAGAACAAATAAAGTAGCAGAAACCCTGCAGAGAAAAGCTGAAGAGATAGAAGGCATACAATCCGTTTCTGCTTTGGCAGGTTATGAAATACTTACAGAAGGTACGTCTGCGAATGCAGGGACTTGTCTGATCAATTTAAAAGATTGGTCAGAACGTAAAGAATCTGCTCAGGAAATTATTGAAGAACTGGAAGAGACAGCTAAAGACATACCGGGCGCAACTATAGAATTTTTTCAACCTCCGGCTGTTCCGGGATATGGTGCTGCGGGTGGTTTCGAGCTGCGACTACTGGATAAAGAAGGTAAGAATGATTACCAGCAAATGGAAAAAGTAAGCAAGGACTTTGTACGGGAGTTGAATAAACGGCCCGAACTGTCTTCTGTATTTACTTTTTACAGTGCAAGTTTCCCTCAATATATGTTGGATATAGACAATGATATTGCACAGCAAAAGGGTGTAACTATAGAAAAGGCAATGAATACCTTATCTACTCTGGTTGGAAGTAATTATGAAACCAATTTTATCAAGTTCGGCCGCCAGTATAAAGTAATGGTGCAGGCATTGCCAGAATATAGGGCCTTGCCGGAAGATGTGCTGAGGTTATATGTTAAAAATGATAAAGACCAAATGGTGCCTTTCTCTTCTTTTATGAAAATGAGAAAAGTATATGGATTATCGGAAATTACCAGACATAATATGTACAACGCATCAGAGATTAGTGGTTCTGCTGCACCAGGTTACAGTAGTGGCGAAGCTATTAAAGTAATTAATGAAGTAGCACAAAAAGCGTTACCTCGCGGATACGGTATAGATTGGGCCGGTATATCAAAAGATGAAGTATCCCGGGGGAATCAGGCGGTTTACATTTTCCTGATTTGTTTGGGGTTTGTTTATCTTATTCTTGCAGCTCAATATGAAAGCTTTTTACTGCCGTTAGCAGTTATTTGTTCATTACCCGTAGGACTTTTTGGTGCATTTCTGTTGTTAAAACTCTTTGGTTTGGAAAATAATATTTATGCGCAGGTCGCATTGGTGATGCTGATTGGTTTATTAGGAAAAAATGCTGTTTTAATTGTAGAGTTCGCAGTTCAAAGGCATAAATCCGGATACTCTGTGTTAACATCTGCAATAGAAGGAGCTAAGATGCGCTTCAGACCGATATTAATGACGTCGTTTGCATTTATAGCAGGCCTTATTCCTCTTGTATTTGCAACCGGTCCCGGAGCATTAGGTAACAGAACTATTGGTACTGCGGCAGCGGGCGGAATGTTTTTCGGAACCATTTTCGGTGTCCTGATTATACCTGGGTTATATTACATCTTTGGTAAAATTGCCGAAAGACATCATTTAATTAAGCAGGAGGAAGAGAATCCATTAACAGAAGAATTATACGAGCATGTTTAAAAATAAGATTTTTTATTGGCTGACCATAATAAGCTTAAGCCTATGTTATGTTAGTTGTAAAGTGCCGGGTGTTATTGAGCCTAAACATCATGTTGTATTACCTGCTGCGTATAATAATTCGGAAGATACAGCTAATATAGCCCGCTTAAAGTGGAGGCAATTTTTTACCGATCCATATTTGATTGCGCTGATAGATACGGCATTGCATAACAATCAGGAGCTGAAAATTACATTGCAAGAGTTGGAAATAGCAAAGAATGAAGCAAGAATCAAGAAGAGCTATTTGTACCCGAAAGTAGAGGCCCAAATAGGAGGAGGAATCGAAAAAGTTGGACGTTATACCAACCAGGGAGCCGGAGATGCTTCCACAGAAATTGTCGAAGGTAAAGAAATGCCGGATCCATTAGGAGATGTCATTGTTGCAGCGACAGCAAATTGGGAGGTAGACATTTGGAAGAAAATACGAAATGAAAAGAAGGCAGCAATTAACAGGTATTTGGCCACCGTGGAAGGGAAAAACTTTGTATTGAGCAGTTTAATTGCAGAAGTGGCAAATAATTATTACGAACTTTTAGCTTTAGATAATCAGTTAGATATCATCAGGCAAAATATAGAAATTCAAAACAACGCATTTAATATAGTAAAAGCTCAAAAGGCTGCCGGAAAAACTACTGAGTTAGCTGTACAGAAATTTAATGCCGAAGTGTTAAATACGAAAGGTTTAGAGTTTAATGTGCAGCAACAAATTGTAGAAACCGAAAATAGAATTAATCTGCTGTTGGGGAGGTATGTGCAACATATTCCAAGAGTTAAAGATAGGTTCGTGACAGAAGTATTTGATATTGCGAGTAATGGCGTACCGGCACAACTTTTAGCTAACAGGCCAGATATTCTTCAGGCTGAGAAAGAGTTAGAAGCAGCCAGGTTGGATGTGAAAGCAGCTAGAGCAGAATTTTATCCTTCTTTGGGGATTTCTGCAGGAATAGGATTGCAGGCTTTTAAGCCATCTTATCTTTTTAAAGTGCCGGAGTCTGTTTTGTATTCGATAGCAGGAGATTTGGCCGGCCCTTTAATCAATAGAGCAGCTATAAAAGCTGAGTTTGCTAATGCTAATGCAAAACAGGTTCAATCGTTATATAACTATGAGCGTGTAATTTTGAATGCGTTTGTAGAAGTAAGTAATCGATTATCGGCAATGTCTAATTTAGAAAAATCTTATGCTTTAAAAACGGAGCAGGTAGATGTATTAACAAAATCTATTGCCATATCTAATGAACTGTTTAAATCTGCAAGAGCAGATTATTTTGAAGTGTTAATGACACAAAGGGATGCTCTTGAAGCCAAATTAGAGCTAATAGAAACCAGAAAAAAACAGCTAAGTATGTTTGTTAATGTCTACGAAGCTTTGGGTGGAGGGTGGAAATAGGAGTTTTTTAATTGTTTTTTGTTTTTAGTTGATTTGAGAAGGTGTAAAACCGAGAGATTTCTCGGTTTTAACTTCTCATATTAATAAATTGCAAAGGTTGGCCAAAGTTCTCTGTTCTGCACAGCTGTATTACAGATTGTAAATCATCTATCTTTTTGCTCTGTACACGAACCTGATCCTCCATAATAGAAGCCTGCACCTTTAAACCTGAATCTTTTATTTTCTTTACTATTTTTTTTGCTGTTTCCTTGTCTATACCTTCTTTAACAGCAATATCTTTTCTAATCATATTTCCGGATATGCTGTAAAAAGGTTTTTCCAGATCCAAAGAATTTGGATCTAAATTTTGCTTCATCATTCTGGAAATAATAGAATCAATTATTGCCTTTAAGCGCATATCGTTTTCTGTGATTATTGTTAGAACGTTCGATTTTTTCTCTAGTTCAATACTGCTTTTAGAATCATGGAAATCGTACCTGTTTAAGATTTCCTTTTTTGCATTGTTTATAGAATTATCCAATGTCTGTCCGTCTATTTTACTTACTATATCAAAGGATGGCATGATTTTAAATTTGATAATTTAACTTTTTAAATATAGCTTTAAATAACTAATATAGAAAACACTATGAAAACTAAAAAAGACAAAAAAAAAGTGAAATCTAAAGGCAAATTAGAAAAAAGTCTAAGGTCTAAGATGTCAGATTTTATTAAAAGTTTAGGTCATGATGTCAAAGATATAGCTTCTGATTTAAAAGGAGTTAGTAAACTTTTAGCTGATAAATTGACTGCAGGTGTGAAAGGAAAGAAAAAATCTAAAAAGGATAAGAAAGAAGGTAAGTCTAAAAAAGAAAACGATAAAAAAATAGAATCTGCAACCCCAATAAAAGTTATAGAGAGTGTCGATAGTAAACATATAAAGCCAATTCAGGGTGAAGAGAATACAAAACAGGTTGCGCCCAATAAAACACAGAATGCTTCTGCCACATCGAAGATAACCCCCATCAAAAAAAAACCTAAACAGGCAGAAAGTGCAATTACTTCTGTTCCCTCTGTTAATCAGACTGTAAAAGCCGACGTATCCAAAGAGCCAGTTCAGCCAGCAGCAAAAAAAACGACAACCGCAAAGCCAACAGGAAATTCTGTAAAAACAACCAGGCCAACGCCTGCTAAATCAACATCGGGAACAACAAGTACGCCTGCTTCAAAAGCATCCACTGCTGACAACAAAAGTTTAGAAAAAAAGCCGGCTCCTGTAAGGAAAAAAACAGTTGCTGCGGCCGGTTCGGTTAAAACTACTGTTAAAAAAACAGAAGAAGATAAAACTAAAACTGTCACAGCACCAGAAAAGAAAAGCGATTCTAATACCGAAACAAAAGGCATTTAACGTAAAGTACACATTGGTTTTCCTTATTTGCCTTCGTTAATTTAATGATAAATGAGCGACAATAAAGCGCCTTTACTAAATAGGGAAATTAGTTGGTTATATTTTAATAGCAGAGTATTGCAAGAGGCGGCAGATAGAACTGTGCCCCTAATAGAAAGGATTAGATTCCTCGCTATATTCTCTTCTAATCTGGACGAATTTTATAGAGTGCGTGTTGCAACCTTAAATCGTTTGGCAGATATTAGCAGTAAGACAAAAGAGGAATTGGGTTACAATCCAAAAAAAATACTCAAAGAAATAAAAAGGATTGTTGTACGACACGAACAGAAATTTAATGCCCTATATTCCGAGATTATCGATGAATTGGCAAGAAATAAGATTTTCATTTTAAATGAGAAGCAGTTAAACGTAAACCGAGGAATCTTTGTGAGAGAATTTTTTAGAGAAAGGATTCTATCAGCAATTGTTCCATTAATTTTAACGGATAAACGCCCGTTTCCCGAACTGAAAGATCAATCTCTTTATTTTTTTATAAAGCTTAGCAAAGAGGGAATAAAATCAAAATTTGCTTTAATAGAAGTTCCGAGATCTTTAAATCGATTTTTGGTTTTGCCTGAAACCAATAATTTGAAATTTATTATCCTTCTGGACGATGTGATCAGGTATAATCTGGAAGATATATTTTTCTCTTTTGAATATGATGAGATTCAATGTTACGGCATTCAGGTCACAAGAGATGCCGAGTTTGAATTGGATAATGATGTTAGTGAAAAATTCATTGAAGCGCTGACCAAAAGCCTCCAAAAACGGAAAAAAGGCAAACCAATGCGTTTGTTGTACGATGTGGACATGCCACAAGATATGCTGGCAATAATTACCAAACAGCTAAATCTTAAAACAGAAAGTCTGATTCCTGGAAACAGATACCAGAATTTTAAAGACTTTATTAAATTTCCCAATGTTGGCCGACCCGATTTGGAATATAACGATATAACAGCTTTACCAGTTTCTGGCTTAAGCTATAATAGTGGTATCATAGAACTGATCAAACAAAAGGATTTTTTGGTAAATCTTCCTTATCAGTCCTTCAATTACATTATTCATTTTCTTAGAGAGGCAGCTATAGATCCGAAAGTGAGTGAAATTCAAATTACTTTATATCGTTTGGCCGAGAATTCTAAAATTATTAATGCACTTATTAATGCTTCCAGAAATGGGAAGAGGGTTTATTGTCTGGTTGAACTGAAAGCTCGTTTTGATGAAGAAGCTAATATTTTTTGGGCAAAAAGATTGGAAGAAGAAGGGGTAACGGTAAGTTATGGCATCCCGGATTATAAAGTACATAGTAAAATATGCATGATTACCCGTCTTGAAAAAGGAGAAAAAGTTTACTATGCTAATCTTTCTACCGGTAATTTTAATGAATCTTCGGCCAGAATATATGGCGACCACAGTTTATTTACGGCTAATAAAAAGATTACGCTAGAGCTTAATCGATTATTTAAATCGATAGAAGCTAATAAACTTTCTTCAGGATACCATCATCTCATTGTTTCCCCGTTTGAGACAAGAGATAAATTATTAAGGTTTATAGAGATCGAAATACATAATGCTAAAAGAGGTAAAATAGCCTATATCATTCTTAAAATGAATTCTCTGAATGATGAAAAAACTATATTAAAGTTATATGAAGCAAGTAATGCAGGAGTAAAAATTAAACTAATTATAAGGGGAATGTGCAGCCTAATCCCCAAAATGAAGGGATTTAGTGAGAATATAGAAGTGATTTCGATTTTAGACAGGTTTCTGGAACATGCAAGAATATGGATTTTCGGGAATCAGGGGAAAGAGAAAATATACTTACTTTCTGCAGATTTGATGACCAGAAACTTAGATCATCGCGTAGAAGTTGGTTTTCCTTTATATGAAGAAGATATTCGGGAAGAAATAAGAGATATTATAGATATTCAATTAAGTGATAATACAAAAGCGAGAGAAATCAATGTTCTGAATAACAATAGATATAAAAGAACAAAATCGAAAACAGAAGTTCGTTCTCAGCTTGATACTTATAAATATTTAAAAGCAAAACATAGTCATTGAAATACGCAGCAATAGATATTGGCTCCAATGCGATTAGACTGCTAATTGCAGAAGTAAAAAAGACAGGGAGCCTTAAACAATATAAAAAGGTTTCCTTAATCAGAGTTCCGGTTCGTTTAGGCGACGACTCATTTATAAATAAAAAAATATCCAAATCAAAGACAGAGGATTTTTATAAGACCATGCTGGCTTTTAAAAGTCTGATGGAGGTGCATAAAGTAGAAAAATATATGGCTTGTGCAACATCAGCTATGCGGGAAGCAAAGAACGGACAGGATATTATTGACAAAGTAAATGAAAAGCTTAATCTAAAAAT
>NZ_JBEBVH010000135.1:0-10363 GCF_040392825.1 Pseudopedobacter sp. | reverse complement strand
GACATTTTTATATGAATCACTGATAATAAGACTTTAATTCTTCTTACTTCCGATAGACTTTATTTCATATATGTGGCATACACCAGATATTGATATTTTCTGTTTATCTGTAGACAATATGTATTGTTTGCAATTCCCCAAACCTCTTTCTCCAAAGCCACTTTAGACAGGTTTTAAATGGGACTTCTTCGGACCTTCTTCGGGTCAAGTCCACTATAACAGTGGACTTGACCCGAAGAAGACTCAAAAAAGGCAGCTCTATTAACACTCTAAGCCAGATTTTTTTTGCTGTCTTTTAAAAAAATACATAAAATATATACAATCCAGCTATCATTATATAGCAAGCCATATGCAGCAACAATAACCATTTAAACCTTCTTATTTTAAATTAAATCAACCATCCTTATATGAAGCATGGGATAAGCATCTCTAACAATGCTCTTAACGAAAGATGAACGTAGGATGCATATACTTCAGACGGTCGCAGTACCACTTACATTGATATCCTCCCCGATTCGGCATAAACGAACTGCAATCAATTGAACAAAAAAAGTCCTTTCAGACTAAAGGACTTCTAAAAAATTAGCAGAGGATTAAAACTATTTGGTTCCTCAAGCAAAGTTCGCGTTTGCGTCAAGTTAAGCGTTTGGATATGTATGTGTCGGGCTGAGGCATTCGAAGCCTCTGCGAATGACCCTTCGAGAACCTCAGGGTGACAAAATCCTGTTTTTCAAACAACCTGTAGCATTTTAGTTACCTCTTTTTTTACTTGACGCCTGGACGAAAGCATTCGGGACAGGTTATGAAGGCGGAAATGCAGTGCTGACAGGCAAACAACAACTTATAAGATCAAACAAAAAAGAAAGTGTCTCCTACATTTGATTGATACAAACATAGGAGACACCCTTTTTTATTGTTGATCTGCAAACGTCCGATACTTACTACTCACTACTAAAATCTACTTCTCTTCTTTATAATAGAATTTGTAGTAGTTCATTCCCTTCTCCTCATCAAAATCATTTTCAAGAAGTTTCCTGTCTCCATGGATATAAATACTGAAATTCTTATCCAGCTTAAGTACAGATTTATAATTGCTGTTTTGTTTTTTTACGGCCTGAGGAGAAATTTCAAAGTTATCCCCTATTTCTACATCAAATTCCGATTCATAATTCTGAATAATTTCTTTAAAAGAAGTCGCTGCAACTTCATTTCCTATTACTTCTTCAGAAAACTCTTCAAAATCGAAAGTATCTTTTTCTTTAAAATATTTCATCGATCTGTTTAAAAGATCAATTTTATCTGGTTTAGATATTTCAAACTCTTCATCAATCTTTTCATTAACAAAATCTTTGTACAGATTCAGGTAATTAGTTGTTTGATTGAATTGATCGTTTCTTACTTTCAGTTTTAAGAAATCGTCTTTCCAATATACAGCAGCATCGCCTGCAGATTTATTGGTTTGGTCTATTACAACTACTTTATATCCTAAATCTTCTTCTGTATTGAAAATTAAACACCCTTTATCCAGCTTCTGGATATTGATAGCTTCCTGTTCATAAGCAACAGAGAAACCATCTCCGTCTGGATAAACCTTTAAATAAGTCTCTTTAGTTTCGGATTTAAATACACCAATAGCCTGATGAACTTCCCCTTCTATCTGAACGTTATCAAATAAAGTAATGTAAACTTCGCCGCCCTTAATTTTCGGGTGGCTGGAAACATCAAAAAGATGTCTGGTAATCTGCTGACTAATTTCATGGAATTTAGAAGAGTCTGCAAAAAGCTGCTTTACAAAATGAAAAACTTCGTTAAGTTCCAGGTCATCCGTCGAATGAATCAGCCTGAAAACCTCGTTTACTTTTTCAAAGGGTTTCAGAAAGTACTGCATCAACAGGTTTTGCAACAATTCATCGTTTATTCTTAAAGGATGATCAGACAGTGTAAAATACTCGTCCTGCATCTTGTTTCCAACCTTATGTACAGAAATTTGATTTAACGACGCTTCGAAATAAGTAACCATAATTAAAAATACAATTCGTTTGCAACTATATAGGTATTGCAATGTGCATCAACAATATCTTTGATATGTGCTGAATAGCCACCGCCCATACTAATTTGAACTGGCAAACCTAAACTTTTACATTTATTTAAAACAATATAATCTCTTTTTTTACAAGCCTGGTGAGAAAGAGAAAGTTTTCCCAGTTTATCAGTCTTTAGCACATCAACACCTGCCTGATAAAATACCATTTCCGGTCTGGAAAAATCTATAACCCGATCTAAGTTTTCTATTAATATTTGAATATATTCTTCATCTTCAACACCGTCTGGCAAAGCAATGTCCAAGTCAGATTTTTCTTTTCTGAAAGGGAAATTTCTATCTCCATGCATAGAGAAAGTAAATACAGATGCGTTATTTTCAAAGATTTCTGCAGTACCATTTCCCTGATGAACATCTAAATCAATAATTAAAATAGAGGAATATATCTTTTTATTTATCAAATAATTAGCTGCAACAGCCTGATCATTTAACAAACAAAAACCTTCGCCCCAATATGAACCTGCATGGTGTGTACCACCGGCAGAATTGAAGGCAACTCCATATTCTCCTGCAAACAATGCAGCATCTATAGTTCCCTGGCAAATCCTTAGCTCCCGTTCTACCAAACGTTCCGACAAAGGAAAACCAATTCTTCGCTCTTCATGATAACTTAATGTTAGATTCTTGAGCTTTGACCAATATTCGCTGCTGTGAGTAAGCAGTATGGTTTCATCACTTGCTATTTCAGGTTCAAAGAAATTCGGCTCCTTTACTATTCCGCTATACATAAGCTGTTGCGGTATCAGCTCATATTTTAACATAGGAAACCGATGGCCTTCTGGCAAGGGATGACAAAATATTGAATGATGAGCTATCTTTAACATCAGTTCAAAATCTCCTTCACATGCTTTTCGATATTATCGCACATTACATCCAGCGGCAAATCATTTGCATCGGAACCAAACGGATCTTCAATTTCCTCGGCTATAAGCTCTAAACTTGCAAAAACGTATAAAACAAATACCACAACCAGAACCACAAAGTATCCAAAACTAAACACCCAGCCTATAGGTAAAGTCATCACATAAAAGAAAATGAATTTCTTGATAAAAACGTTGTACGAAAAAGGAATTGGTGTGTTTTTAATCCGCTCGCATGCGCCACATACATCGGTAAATACATCAACATCTTTAGTTAAGATAATCAATTGTTCGGAGCTGATCTGATGCTGCTTATGCAAAGCATAGATTCTTTCGCTAATCTTGAGTGCAATTTGATTAGGAATATGCGTTTTCCCTGCTTCAACTATATCTTTAATGTCTTCGTTATGAACCTTTCCTCTCAAATGATTGCGTAATGCTCTAGCGTAAACCGGAATTAAGATCGAAAAATAAGTTTTATCAGATTTATCCTGTAAATAACCTGCCAGTTTAATGGATAGATTCCTTGATACATTAACTAAAGTTCCCCATTGTTTTCTGCCTTCCCACCATCTGTCATAAGCTGTATTTGTTCTAAACACCAATAATAACGAAATAACGAAACCTAAGACGCTATGCATCAGACTTAAATTCTTTACATAGCTATTATTGTTTAAAGACCAATATTCCAGTTCTAGGTAAGCCAAAATAACCCCATATAAACTTACAGCTATCATTAGCGGAAAAAGCTTTCGGAAAGTGTCGGCTTTATGAAATCGAAAAATAAAGGTAAACCACTCTTTTGGATTATAATTAATCATTTATTCGTTCGGAAAAATCAGTTTAACAATTTTATTTAACCAAACAGAATCCTCTTCATCAAACGTGTTTAAATATTCACTATCTACATCTAAGACACCTATCACGATATCGTTTTGAATAATTGGCACTACAATTTCTGATTTAGAAAGACTGCTGCAAGCAATATGCCCGGGAAAATTATTCACATCGTCTACAATAATTGTTTCCCTTCTCTCCCAACTTGTCCCGCAAACTCCCTTTCCAAATAGTATTCTGGTGCATGCTACGGGTCCCTGAAACGGACCAAGAACCAATTCGCTATCTTTAACAAGGTAAAATCCTATCCAAAACCAATTGAATTGTTGTTTCAAAGCAGCAGCAAGGTTCCCCATATTCGCTATAATATCACTTTCATAAGCGATAAGCTCATTAAGTTGAGGGAATAATGATTCATACTGTTCCCGTTTACCTCCATTTATCACGTTTAAATCATGCGCCATGTTTGCAAAATTAGGAATTAGCTGTCTAATATGTATTTAAGAATAGAAGTATTTATTAACAACTATAGATAAATAATATGGCCTTGCGATAGAATATAATCTCAATCGGCTATTCTGAGAAGATTCAAAAGGGCCTGGATTTCTAAATACAACAAATCCAGGATTAACAAAGCTCAAAGTAGCTCAAATTGCATCGCCTTACCTCACACCAACGCTTTCGGTACAGATTACCTAAATTGGCTATAATCAAAATATAAACTGATTCGTCCGATTACCTGCATTTTTTTTACGCTTTACCTTCATTTTCCCTTCATATCGTAAGGCAATCGTAAGACAGACGTAAGAGAATCGCAGGAGAAACGTAAGAGGATCGTAGGAGAAACGTAAGAGAATCGTAGGAGAAACGTAAGTGTTGCAAAGGAGATGGTACGGACGAGTGAAGGAAAACCGTAGGAGAAACGAGAGAAAACTGAAGGAGAATACGCCATCTATAAAAAACCGGGTATATGTGTTCCCGTAAGACTGTAATTTATAATTCCTGCTAATACATTCAATACTTAACGCAAACAATACTCAGATCTAAAAGTAAACAAAATGTGACACTTAAGCCTTTTATTAAATTTTCTGTATTTTTCGTCTTTTAATAAGATATACCATGCAGTTTACGAAGACTTTAGCCTTTACCTACTGTTTATCGCTTATGGCTTTAAGCGGTATTAGTTCCATCAGATTTGACGAGGGAATGTTCCCTCTTAGCGAAGTATCAAAACTTGACTTAGCCAAAGCAGGTTTGTTAATCCCACAGAGCGAAATTTACAATCCAGATAGCATAAGCCTGATTGATGCTTTGGTTAATGTAGGCGGATGCACAGGTTCATTCGTTTCTGATAAGGGATTGATTATAACCAACCATCATTGTGCATTTTCTGCAGTTCAGCTGGCTAGTACCAAGGAAAATGACTATCTGAAAAACGGATTTGTTGCCAATTCCAAAGAGCATGAAATTGAAGCCAAGGGCTTAACTGCCAGAATTACGCAATCTTATGAAGACGTTTCTGAAGAAATACTTAATGCCATTTCGGGGATAAAAGATTACAATCAGAGATCAAATGCCATAAAAAACAAAATTATTGACATAGAGAAACGAGCTACTAAAGAAAATCAGGGAATCATCGCTCAGGTTTCAGAGATGTTCGCAGGCAAAACATACATCCTGTTTCGATACAAAATAATCAAAGATATCAGATTAGTATATGTACCTCAGCAAAATATTGGGGAATTTGGAGGCGAGACTGATAACTGGATTTGGCCACGTCATACGGGTGATTTCTCTTTTATGAGAGCTTATGTGGCGCCAGATGGCTCTTCGGCTACTTATGCTAAAGATAATGTGCCTTATAGTCCCAGGAAATTTATAAAGATTAATCCTAATGGAATCAAAGAAGGCGATTTCACATTTATACTGGGTTATCCCGGCAAAACTTTCAGGCACCGCCCAGCCCAGTATATCTCCTATCAGCAACAATTTTTGCTGCCTTACGTGTCGGAGCTTTACCAGTTTCAAAATAATCAGATGCTGAAGATAGGAAAAGAAAAAGGAAGAGATACAGAACTATCCCTGGCTACAAGAATAAAGAGAAACGCCAATGTAATGAAGAATTACCAGGGAAAACTAAAAGGTCTTGATAATATTAATTTACTCGAGCAAAAAAGAAAAGAAGATGAAAACCTGACTCAATACATCAACGGGAATAAACAATTAAAGAATCAATATGGTAATTTAATGAAAGATATATCTAATCTGTATCTTCAGATTAACTCAAATGCGTATACAGAACTTTGGTTTAATTACGTTTACAACTCCTCCAGTCTATTGAAAGCCGCCTTTCTTGTAAATCAGTTTAAAAAAGAACTGGAAGTATTGTCCACAGATAAAAGAAAAGCACTTTTTAATAAGAATATTCAGGAATGGAAACAGAAGTTGGAAGATATTTATGATTCGTACGATTACGATGCAGACAGGATTTTGCTATTAAACATGCTTGAACGGGCCACTAAGCTACCCAGCAATCAGAAGCTACGATTTATAGAGAGTAAGTTGACGGGCTTTAATCAAATAGATGATGCAGAAAAATTTGTCAATAATATCTTGTCATATACCAGATTAAAAGATCAAAATACATTCTTTAACCAAATACTTAGAGATCCGAATTCGTTATTAATGTATAACGATGCATTGTTAGATTTCGAACAGGAAGTTAATATCGCAAAAAGACAAAATGATGCGAACATAGAAAGACGCGAAGCTGCTTTAAGCAAATTAATGGCCGACTATGTCTCTGTAAAAGAAAAATACCTTAATACAAACTTTATTCCGGATGCTAACAGTACTTTGAGATTAACATATGGGAATGTTCTGGGCTACTCTCCTGTAGATGGCTCTTACATGAAGCCTTTCACAACGATAAAGGGGATACTCGAAAAAGGACGATCAGGATCTGCAGATTTTGAATATAATAACAAAATAAAGGAATTGTGGGATAAAAAAGATTTTGGTGCATTTAAGATGGATGAACTTGACGATGTACCAGTATGTTTTCTTTACAATATGGATACTACAGGAGGAAATTCCGGATCTCCGATATTTAATGCAAATGGCGAATTAGTAGGCGTAAATTTTGATAGAACCTACGAGGCTACTATAAACGATTTCGCATGGAATCCCAATTATAGCAGATCTATTGGTGTAGATATACGTTATGTACTTTGGGTAGCTCAAAAAATAGATAATGCCACAGGGGTATTACAAGAACTTGGAATTTAATATTCACCGATATTTTTTAAATATTTGTAAGGTTGGTTTTAAGAACCAACCTTTTTTATTCGTCATTAAAACAGAAAAGAACTATATAATATTATCATGAGAGCAATAGCAGAGTTACCACATCCAAAATGTAAAATATCGATTTTCTCGATGAATATGAAGTACATCGTTAAGTTTGAACAAGGTGCTTTGGAACAGACCTATAAACTGGCAGAAATGGATCTGATAAAAGGAATAGACAGCGTATTCGAGATCTTAGATGAAGAATTCATTACAATGGTTGCAGATAGGTTTGACGCTATGAGAGCATTTTTTATGGGCGCTTACAAAAAGCATAATTAAAACTTTATAAAAACGACACAATTAACTGTAAAATAGATACTTAAATATCATTAATGTTAAAAATAAAATCTTATTTGGACACAAAGACCCGATAAGATTTTATTTTTGCGTCATTAAAGAAGTAAAACTTCATATAGATAATTGAAATATTTAAAAATCAACAATTTAAACATATAAACAAAATTTTATTCTGTGTCATTTTTATACAGAATTATATTTGGATTAAACAATTTTGATGAATATTTACTTAGTAACACATACAGAGATTTACAATCCCAACAATTTGCTCTTAGGACAAAGTGAATTGCCATTAGCCGAAAATTTCACCTCACGATTCGCATGGCTAATGGACACCCTCCTTTTAAATTCAAATGATACTATTTACCTATCTAACTCATCCAGACGATGTACGAAATTAGCTTCGTTTTTGAGTGATGGAAAATTTGCCATAAATGATAATTTTATAGAAATTAACCTTGGCAATTTGGACTTCACCGAAAAGAACGGCATCTCAGATAAACAGCTATCTGCATATTTAAAAGATGGATTTCCTGAAGGAGAAAGTCTTGCTGATGTACAAAACAGACTGAAGATTGGCTTAAAAGAGACACTTAAATTAAAGGCAGAAAATTGTGTTTTGGTTACCAGTCCCTCAAATATAAAATTGATTATTTTACTATGCCTTAAGGCAAATTTAAAAGGTTACGATACGCTAAATATCGATTTTGGAAGTATTTCCAAATTACAATATCAAAAAAACAAAAAACAGTTACAGCTAATATATTGCAACTTAAAACCAGATATGATATGAATAAGTATGGTGTTACATACTAAGCTGTTGCTTATTACAAGCATACTATAGATACATTCTAAGAACAAAAATGAAAACAGAAATACACAATATAAATAATACTAGAATTGCAGATATCAGCTCCGATAGCACTATTATCAATTCTGCACAAGATGCTTTAGATTTACTTGGAGAAATTTATTATGAAGATGTTGATCGGTTGATTATTTACGAAAGGAACATTACGCCCGACTTTTTTAATTTAAAAAACGGCATTGCAGGCGAAATCTTACAGAAATTTTCAAATTATCGTGTGCGACTAGCTATTGTTGGAGATTTCTCAAAATATTCCGGCAAAAGTATTAAAGACTTTATTTATGAAAGTAATAAAGGTAGACACATCAACTTTGTTGCTTCGCAAACAGAGGCTATAGAGATATTATCAGGTCGATAAGGGCCATACTTTTCTTCTAAAACATGGTTAGTACAAGTTATCTCCCCTCGCAACTTGCCCTCGTCAGGTCACAAACCCATAACCTTCTTGTTGACTATGTTGAAGCATCCCATCAGAAAAATAAAAGTAACATACCACCTTACGTGTGGGATTCTTCCCTCCGGTCAGAGAATGACGCTGGTTCTCTATATTGATGATTTAAACATAAAGAAGGCCGAACTTATTTTGCATTAATTGTCAGGTTACTAAAACCTGCTCACGACCGTCTTGCTGAGTGTAACGAAGCCTGCCTCGCCGGTCAGGCAGGCATCCCATCAAGAAAAAGTAATACGCCTTATACATGGAGTCTTCCTCAGATCAGATGACATAAGGACAGCTCTTTTACACTTGATTAAAAGAACTATTTTGCGGTTTTTAGTTTTCTATAAAGCATCAGACTACCAGTACTAAATGTACTGGTAATCATGATACTCAACCAAACCACTTAGTGGATTTCTTATAATATTGCCAATAGGCATATTAAATTCTTTTGCAACTTCCGACAAATAAGGCAAGTAATTATGCGCAACCGAGCCAACACAATTAAAAGAATAGCTATCAAAATCCGGATAGTACGCAATAATATTAGTAAAGAATGATCTAAAGGATTTCTTAACGAGTTCCTGTATAAAAGGATGATCTATATTGTCGCCTACAAATTTACTGAAGGTTGCACTAAATCTATTTGGAAGTGGCTCCGTATAAATTTTACTAATGATTTCATTAGCACTCAAATTATACTCTGTATCAAATTTAGCTCTTAAATCCTGCGGCAAATACCCTCTTATATAAGCTATCAAAACACTTTTACCCAGGTAAGCCCCACTCCCTTCATCTCCTAAAATAAAGCCTAAAGAATCTACCTGATAAGTGATTTTCTCACCATCATAGATGCAGCTATTTGTACCTGTTCCAAGAATTCCTACAAATCCTTTGTTCCGTCCTAAAACAGAACGGGCTGCTGCCAATAAATCAGATTCAACTTTAATAACTTTAGCGTTCGGAAAAACACGGGCTAATGCTGCTGCAACGATCGGACTTTTATCTTCACTACATCCAGCACCATAAAAATGTACTTCTTCTACTTCCATTGCAAGAACAGACTCCGGCAAATTAGTTCTTATTGAATTTTCAATATAGTCTGCGCTAACATAGTATGGATTGTAACCTTCTGTATTGTAGTTGAAAGCCTATTTTCCTTTTTGTAACAAACACCAACTTGTTTTTGTAGATCCGCTATCTGCTATTAATATCATGCACTTAAATTAGGGGGTAGTAAACTTTTAATAACTATTTCAAATATAACATTACTATATCAAAAATAAAAAAAGAAATAAAAACTTTAGAAAAAATTTAAAAAGATTAATAAATAGAGTTGATTTTGGTTTTTTGAAATAAATTCCCGATTCTTAATTACATTTGTGGGCAGAGGATAATTTTTAATACCTTATTAATGATGTTCAACACAACCAAGAAGAATACTAAACTTTATTTCGAAATCATTCAAAAGTTATATTACAATAACAAGCTCTCTAGCGTAGAATTAAGCAATCTCACAAACAGAAGTATTCCTTTAATTACTAAATCTGTAAATACTTTAATAGAACAGGGATTCGTTGAAGAAAGCGGCTATGCTCCATCTAGCGGAGGCA
>NZ_JBEBVH010000134.1:0-10437 GCF_040392825.1 Pseudopedobacter sp. | reverse complement strand
GCTGGCAACTGGAAAGATAACTCACGATTATTCTCATGTAAAATCTCTTTCGTCTGCAAACCTTCCAAAAGAAGATGAAGAAAAAGGAAGAGCTTTTGGTGCTAAATTAAAGGCGAACAAAGCTATTATGGGAGTGTTTGATGAAGGTTGTATGGGAATGTTCAATGCTATTGTGCCCGACGATTTATTGCATGCAACAGGTATCTTCAAAGAAAGACTAAGTCAGTCTACACTCTATGCAAAAATGCTTGAAGTTTCAGATGCAGATGCAGAAAAAGTTTTGGAATGGTTATTAGCTAAAGGAATGAAGTTTGATTGGGGAACCGATGAAGCTACAGAACTGACCAAAAGCCAAACCCTTATCCAATGTAAAATGTACATTGCTGCATTACGTTTGGCAGATGAATTTGGCTGCGATACTATCGGTATTCAATATCAGCAAGGTTTAAAAGATCTGGTACCTGCCAGCGACCTGGTAGAAGGTATACTGAATAATCAGGATCGTCCGCCGGTTTTCAATGAAAAAGGCAAGGAGTTATTTGCAGGAGAAGCATTGCCTCATTTTAACGAAGTGGATGAATGTGCAGGAATTGACGGGTTGCTGACTTATAAATTATGGAGAGAATTAGGTATGGCTGCAGAGAATACGCTGCATGACTTAAGATGGGGACAGAATTTTAAAGTAAACGGTGCCGAAGAATTTGTTTGGGTATTCTTAATATCCGGAGCAGCTCCTCCGGCTCATCATATTGGTGGTTATGCCGGTTCAGATAGTATCAGACAACCTGCCATGTTCTTCAAAAAAGGTGGTGGTACATTAAGAGGAATTGCTAAACCAGGTAATTTGGTTTGGAGCAGGGTGTTTGTACAGGACAACCAGTTACATTGCGACATAGGTGTTGGTAAAGCTGTTGAATTGCCAAAAGAGGAAACAGAAAGAAGATGGGCATTAACCAATCCTCAATGGCCAATTATGCATGCCACTTTAGATGGCGTAAGCAGAGACCAGATGATGGCGAGGCATAAAGCAAACCATATTCAGGTCGTTTATACGAACGACGAGGCATCTGCGCATAAAGCTTGCCGTATAAAAGCAGCAGCATTGGCAGAACTGGGAATACAGGTTCACTTTTGTGGAGATGTAGATGTAGAAGGGAAACAATTCTCTTAAGATATGACAGAAAAATATGTTATTGGTCTGGACTATGGAACAGATTCTGTAAGGGCATTACTCATTAATGCCCTTACCGGAGAAGAACTTGCTTCTGCTGTTCATTCTTATAAAAGGTGGAAACAGGGACAATATTGCAATCCGGCTATTTCACAATTCAGACAGCATCCGTTAGATTATATAGAAGGAATGGAAGAAACCATTAAAAGTGTGGTTTCTAAAGTGTCTTCGTCTGTAGCAGCTAATATTAAGGCGCTGGCAATAGATACTACCGGTTCGACTCCCGTTGCGGTTAACGAACAGGGAACTCCTTTGGCTCTACTTCCGGAGTTTGCCGAAAATCCAAATGCGATGTTCATTCTTTGGAAAGACCATACTGCAAATCAGGAAGCAGATGAAATTAACCAGCTGGCCAAAAAATGGAACGTTGATTACACCAAATATTCAGGAGGAATCTATTCTTCAGAATGGTTCTGGTCTAAAATATTGCGTACGATCAGGGTAGACGATAGTATCTTAAAAAATGCTTATTCATGGGTAGAGCATTGCGATTGGATGCCAGCTTTGTTAACCGGAGTTTCTCATGCAAAAGATATTAAACGCGGGAGATGTACCGCAGGGCATAAAGCAATGTGGCATGAAGAGTTTGGAGGTTTGCCAGGCCAGGATTTTCTGACGGCTTTAGATTCTAAACTGGAAGGAATCAGAGAAAGATTATTTACAGATACTTATACTTCAGATCAATCTGCAGGCAAAATTACCAAAGAGTGGGCAAATAAACTAGGCTTACCGGAAGATGTGGAAGTAGCCATTGGTGCTTTAGATGCACATTTCGGAGCTGTAGGGGCATGTATAGAGCCTTATTCTCTGGTTAAGGTAATAGGTACTTCTACCTGCGATATGGTTATTGCTCCTTTAGAAAAACATAAAAACCATCTGGTGAGTGGTATTTGCGGACAAGTAGACGGTTCCATTGTACCCGGATATTTAGGTTTGGAAGCCGGACAGTCTGCCTTTGGAGATTTATATGGATGGTTCAGGCAATTGCTGTTTAAGCCTTTCGAACATTTAGCTAAAGGTAAACTAAGTGACGGGCAATTAGAAGAAATTGCCGATGGAATACTTCCTTATATTTCTGCAGAAGCTGCAAAGCTGAATGTCTCAGAGAATGATTTAGTGGCTTTGGATTGGATTAATGGAAGAAGGACACCAGATGTAGATCATCATCTAAAATCTGTACTTTATGGGTTGTCTTTGGGAACTCATGCGGCCGAGATTTTTAAAGCATTGGTAGAGGCAACTGCTTTTGGCGCCAGAGCTATTTCGGAAAGATTCATAGGAGAGGGCATACCTATCCAAAAAGTCATTGCCATTGGGGGGATATCTAAAAAATCAGCATACGTCATGCAGACTTTGGCAGATGTATTGGATATGGAAATTAAAGTAGTAACAAGCGAGCAAACCTGTGCTTTAGGGTCTGCAATGATAGCTGCTACGGTGGCTGGTATTTATGAAACCGTAGAGCAGGCTCAGGAAGCATTAACTTCGGGGTTTGATGCTACATATATTCCAAATCCGGATCGTGTTGCGGTCTATAACAAATTATATCAAAAATATTTGGCTTTAGGGAAGGTGAAGCTTTAATAAAAAAGGCCTGTTAAATTTTAACAGGCCTTTTTTCTAAATAGTGTATCATTATTATTTTTTAGCTTCAGCATATCTTCTGCTTACTTCCTTCCAGTTAATAACGTTCCAGATATTAGCCAGATAATCTGCTCTTTTGTTTTGATATTTAAGGTAATAAGCGTGTTCCCAAACATCAATTCCTAAAACTGGAGTTCCTTTTTTGCTCACGAAAGGCATTAATGGGTTATCCTGATTTGGAGTAGAAGTAACTTGTAAATCTCCGTTAGCATCTACAATTAACCATGCCCAGCCAGAACCAAATCTTTTTGCTCCTGCTTCGTTCAGTTTTGCTTTTAAACCATCAAGAGATTTAAATTTTGCATTTATAGCCTGAGCCAGTTCTGCCGAAGGAGCAGTGTTTTTTTCCGGAGTTAAAACAGACCAAAATAATTCGTGGTTGTAATGACCCCCGCCGTTATTTCTGACAGCAGTGTTTTTTTCATCTAAAGATTTTAAAACTTCTTCTATACTTTGCTTTTCTGCTGGCGTTCCTTTTACAGCATCATTTAAGTTCTTAACATATCCTGCATGATGTCTGGAATAATGTATTTCCATAGTCAAGGCATCAATGTTAGGTTCCAGAGCGTTGTATGCATAAGGAAGTGGTTTTTGGGTGAATTGAGCAAATAAGCTGTTTCCTGCTAATAAAAAAGCGGCTAAAATAAATGATTTAATTTTCATATCGGATTTTGTTTGTGTTGTATTTAAACATTTAAATCTGCCATAATATTACTGATTTTCACTTCAAGTTTTGTATCCGTAGTCTCATATTCTTCCCTGCTGGACAAAGGTTCGTTAATGCTACAGTAAAACTTAATTTTAGGTTCTGTTCCCGAAGGTCTGGCAGAAATAATACTTCCATCCTCCGTAACAAACTGTAAAACATCAGACTTAGGAAGTTCAATATCCTTAACTTCGCCGGTAATCAGGTTTCTTTCCTTTCTAAGTTCATAATCTTTTAGTGCAACAACCTCAGAACCGCCTAAGCTTATCGGAGGATTTTCTCTAAACCTTTCCATCATAGCTTTAATTTCTTCTGCACCTGATTTTCCTTTTTTAGTAATTGATACTAATTTTTCTTTGTAGAAACCGTATTTAATATACATATCAATAAGGGCATTAAACAAGCTGCTGCCTTTATCTTTGTAATAAGCAGTCATTTCTGCAATAAAAGCACAGGAAACAACAGCATCTTTATCCCTCACGAAATCGCCAACCAGATAACCATAACTTTCCTCACCGCCAACAATAAATCGTTTATCTTTTTGGAATTGAGTCATTAACTGGCCTATATATTTAAATCCGGTTAAAGTGTTATAACAGGTAATGTTTTTACTGGCTGCAATTTTATCAATAATATAAGACGTTACAATAGTTTTTGTAATGTATTCATTGCCCTTAAATTTTCCAGCCTTTTCCCAGGCCTCCAGCATGTAATTTACAAGTAAAGCGCCCGTTTGATTTCCGTTTAAAAGCACAAATTCACCTTCGTTATTTTTAACGGCAATACCTACGCGATCTGCATCCGGATCTGTAGCCAAAACCAAATCAGCATCAAGCTCTTCAGCCTTTTGCATCGCCAGTGTTAAAGCTTCTTTCTCTTCAGGGTTTGGATACACCACCGTAGGGAAATTTCCATCCGGTTCAACCTGTTCCTCTACCAGGGTTACATTTTCGAAACCAAAAGCAGCCAGCGCTTTAGGAACCAATGTAATTCCAGTGCCGTGTATAGACGAATAAACAATTTGTAAATTCTTTTGACGTTTGATAGCATCCGGAGAAACCGATAAAGAAAGAATTTTTTCTATATACAGATTATCCATTTCTTCACCAATGTATTCGATGTTTTCAGGAACCGCTGTAAACTTCACTTCGTCTACAGAACGGATTTTAGCCACTTCATTCATTACCAGTTTATCATCTGGGGCCACAAACTGGCCACCATCTTCGCCATAAGCTTTGTAACCATTATATTCTTTAGGATTGTGAGAAGCAGTAATCATTACACCGCTTTTGCAACCTAATTCACGTACCGCAAAAGAAAGCAGAGGAGTAGGTCTTAATTCTTTAAAGAAATAAACGTGAATATTATTAGCCGATAATACTTCGGCAGTAATTCTTGCGAAATAATCAGACTTATTTCTGCTGTCGTGAGCAATCGCTACCTTGATTTTCTCGTTAGGATATTTGTTGTGCAGATAATTGGCTAACCCCTGGGTAGCAATACCTATTGTATATTTGTTTATCCGGTTAGAACCAGCACCAATTATTCCCCTTAAACCTCCGGTCCCAAATTCCAAATCTTTATAAAAAGAGTCAGTTAACTCAGTATAAGATTGGCTATCTATTAAATTCTGAATTTCCTGTTTAGTTTCCTGATCGTAATTTCCATTTAACCAAACGGCGATTTTTTCCTTTACCAAAGGTTCTAGTTCTTGCATATTGTGAAATATTTAAGTCTTAAATATAGGTAGAAAGGCAAAACTCATTTTAAGCCATCTCCAATTATTAAGCGATAAATTTATAGATATTTTTTGCTTTTAAACAAGAATGTTGACAGAAGGTTGTCGCTTTGAGCTGTAAAAATTATAAAATCTTAAAAAATAGGTATTAACCCCTGCAAAGACCCGTTTTATAATTATTAAAATAGCGGTCATTTTTTGAATTTTAAACAGTTTAAAAAAGCATTATATGAAAGGTTTTATCTATTTTAGTGCCCTCTAATAAAAAAATATTAAAATAAGATAAAATGAAAGTTCTAAAATTCGGGGGAACTTCTGTAGGAAGCCCTGAAAGGATGAAAAAACTCTTAGACATTGTTAATCCGTCTGAAAGACAAATCGTAGTATTGTCTGCTGTTTCTGGTACAACTAACAGCCTTGTTGAAATTTCACAGGCCTATCTGGCTAACGATAAGAATAAGGCTTTAGAATTAATCAAGGCACTTAAGGATAAGTACGAGATTTTCATCAAGGAACTGTTTGCTAAAGATGAATTTCTTGCCAAAGGAAAAGATTTAATAGACTATCATTTTTATTTATTAACGTCGTTCTCTAACGACCTGTTTACTCCGATAGAAGAAAAAGTAGTTCTTGCACAAGGTGAGTTGATTTCTACTACACTTTACCATATTTATTTACAGGAAATTGGTGTGAAATCTATTTTATTGCCTGCGTTGGAGTTTATGAAAATAGATGAAGATAACGAACCTATAGTAGATTACATTACAGAAAAACTGACACCTCTTTTAGTGTCAGATAATAATTTGTATATCACTCAGGGGTATATCTGCAGAAACTCTTTCGGAGAAATTGATAACCTGAGAAGAGGCGGAAGCGATTATACAGCTTCTTTAATTGGTGCAGGTATTAAAGCAGAAGAAGTGCAAATCTGGACAGATATTGATGGAATGCACAATAACGATCCGCGTATCGTAAAAGGAACTACACCAATTTCTCATTTAAGTTTTGATGAGGCGGCGGAGTTAGCTTATTTTGGTGCAAAAGTGCTGCATCCGCAGTCTGTATTTCCTGCACAGCGTTATAAAATTCCTGTAAGGATATTAAATACTATGGATCCGAAAGCTTTTGGAACTTTAATCAGCAGCGAAAGTTCGGCAGAGACCATTAAATCAATTGCAGCAAAAGATGGTATTACAGCTATCAAAATCCAATCCAGCAGAATGTTGTTGGCTTATGGTTTTTTAAGAAGAGTTTTTGAGGTTTTTGAACGTTACAAAACTCCGATAGATATGATTACAACTTCTGAGGTAGCTGTGTCTTTAACCATAGACGATACAAAATACCTGGGAGAGATTACTCGTGACTTGAACGACTTTGGTATGGTAGAAGTCGATGTTAACCAAACCATTATTTGTATAGTTGGTAATCTGGGCGCTAATACACATGGCGGTGCTGCTAAGATTTTTGATGCATTGAAAGATATTCCTTTAAGAATGATTTCTTACGGAGGCAGCAACCATAACGTTTCTCTTTTAATCAGAAGCGAAGACAAAGTAGAAACATTAAGAAGCTTACACCAGGGATTATTCGGTGTTAACTGATTTGAGAGGATGGGACAAATGTTTAGTAGCAAAATAGTCGGACAATTTGAAGGTAAAGAAACCCCATTTTATTATTATGATATGGGATTACTAAATCAAACCTTGTCTGCTTGTAAAGAAGCCTCTTCAAAATATGGATTTCATGTACATTTTGCATTGAAATCTAATTTCAATACGAGAGTATTGTCGGCCATAAGACAAATAGGTTTTGGTGCCGATTGTGTTTCCGGCGGTGAAGTAAGTAGGGCAATTGAAACAGGTTTTACTAATAATGATATTGTTTTCGCGGGCGTAGGTAAATCTGATGCAGAAATCAACCTGGCTTTGGATAATGATATTTTCTGTTTCAATGTAGAATCTGTTCAGGAATTGACGGTCATCAATGAATTGGCCGGAAAGAAAGGAAAGAAAGCTTCAGTAGCGGTAAGAATCAATCCTAATGTTGATGCACATACGCATCATTATATTACAACGGGTTTAGACGAGAATAAATTTGGTGTAAACTCATGGGATTTACCTAAGGTGATTGAAACTTTAAAGGTTTCGAAGAATATCAATTTTCTGGGGATTCATTTTCATGTAGGTTCTCAAATAACGGATATGAACGTATTTAAGAGCCTTTGCGTAAAAGTGAATGAGATTCAGCAATGGTTTGAAGAAAGAGGTGTTAGTGTTAAGGTATTAAATGTGGGTGGCGGTTTAGGTGTTGATTACCATCATCCGGACGAGAACAATATCGCCGATTTTGAAAGCTATTTCAAGATCTTCAAAGATTTTCTGGAAGTTAAACCACATCAGGAAGTGCATTTTGAGTTAGGCAGAGCTTTGGTTGCTCAAAGTGCCAGCTTAATTACAAAAGTGCTTTACCTAAAGCATGGTATAAAAAAAGATTTTGTGATTGTGGATGCCGGTATGACCGAATTAATGCGCCCGGCTTTGTACCAGGCATATCATAAAATAGAGAATATTTCTTATTTGGATGATACCGCCAAAGTGAAGAAACCTTACGATGTTGTAGGTCCAATCTGCGAATCTTCTGATTGTTTTGGTAAGGAAGTAGAATTGGTAGAAGCCACAAGAGGCGATTTGATTGCTTTGCGTACGGCTGGTGCTTATGGAGAAGTGATGGCCTCTTTTTATAACCTGAGACCGGGAATCAGGTCTGTTTACTCAGATGAATTATAATTGCAGATACTTAATAAAAGAGAAAGCCTTTGAAAAAATCAAAGGCTTTCTCTTTTTATAGCTCTTCTTCAAAGAATTCCAAAAGACTGCCGAAATAATTATCGTTCCAGCCACCAACAAATTCTTCGTAAACTTCATCGGGGATATTGGTATGTATAAGTTCTACCGAAGTCCCTTTTTTATGTTCATGCAATTTGATGGTAACTATAGAGTCTTCTTCCTCACCTTCAAAATCCCATTGCTGTACAATTTTCTTACCTTCTTCAAACTCTAAGTTTTTGCCGGTAATGCTTCCGTCGAAGATCGAAAATTCAGAGCCTGCCGTTGTGTTCATTTCAGCTTCTTCCCCTGTCCAAAGCTTAATACTTAAAGGATTTGTAAGCGCCCAATAAACCTCTTCCGGAGGTGCCGGAATAATATAGTATTTTTTATAATTCTTCATTGTTGCAAAAGGATAAATTAATCCTGCTCAAAATTAGGTTTAATTATCAGTCTGCGAAACAAAATCTGAAATGATTTATGAGTTTTTGTTGCCAGAAACAGCAAGAACAATTCCGACAACCAATACAATTCCGCCAACATAAGGAGGCCAGTTTACATGTTCCTGTTTGTCTGCGGTTACTTCAAGAGGTCCGGCATCAATAACCTTTTCTTTTTTGGTGAAAGAAAAACCACCTCCCAAAACTAACATGGCTATGCCAATAATAGCTAAAATAATTCCGATTGTTCTTTTCATAAGCTTTTATATTTGTTTTATAAATTGATGTATAATAATAACAACCAAAAATGTATTAGGTTTGCATTCAGTTTGATTAACCATAATACTGCATGGCACAGATTTTACGAAAGATAGGTTTAGAAGATATCGTTTTTTTAGCTGCAATAGGGCTGTATGAAGAAGAACGAATTATTAAAAATAAATTTATAACCAATGTATGGGTAGAAATGGAAGTCTCTGAATCTGAATATAGCGATGAGCTGAAAAATACAGTAAATTATGTACGGCTTTATGATATATGCAAGCAAGCATTTTCTAAAGAAAGAAAGCTGATAGAGCCTGTTGCTCACGAAATCCTTTCGGATATTTTAAAGGAGTTTAGCTTCATAAATACAGCGTTTGTTAAGATAGAAAAGCTAAATCCGCCTATTCAGGCAGAAATCGCAAAATCATTTATCGAACTTAACTATAGCAAATAATCGTTTATAGTTCTAAGGCTTCCAGAACAAAAGGAGGGGCAGGTATTGGTTTTCCCCGACTTGTAAATACGACAGCAACTTTTGCTTTGTTGACTAAATTCTCCTGAATCTTAATCTCCTGATTAAAAATGAATTTTAGATTTCCTTCCCTAACAACGCTCGTTTCTACGTGGAAACTGTCTCCGCTTTTCAAAGGCTTTCTAAAATCAATTTCTATTCTGTAAACCACTGGATCTATCCCTTGTTGATGTAGAGTAGCAAAGTCAAGTCCGGCACTTTTTAAGTACTGATGGCGGGCATGTTCATAATAATTTTGATAGACTGCATTATTTACAATGCCCTGCAAATCGCACTCGTAATCTCTAACCTCAAAATTTAGTATAAACTTATTCATCAACTGGTATTTGATTCAAAATTAGCAAACTTGGTCATCTTTAAAAGGCTGAGAACCGTAAAAAAGTCGCATAAATAAATTTAAACTGTTAAAATGTCATTTTTAATATAGATAGTTGAGACAAAATGTCTTGTTTTTGCGCTTGGTATACGAGTTGATTATAGCTTATCAACAATGATAAATTAAAAAATAAATAAGGAGATATAAAAAATGGCACTAGTAAAATTTAACAACGGAAGAAGCTACACACCAGCATTTACACCATTTAATGATTTATTCGATACGCTTTTTAACGACAAAGCTTTTTCGAAATTACCTGCAGTTAATATTGCAGAAACAGACACTCAGTACGAGGTGGAACTGGCTGTACCGGGCTTAAAAAAAGAAGATTTTAAAATCAATCTGGAAGAGAATGTATTAACTATTTCTGCAGAAAATAAAAAGGAAGCTGTGGAAGAAGGTAAAAAAATAACCAGAAAAGAATTTAGTTATAGTTCATTCAGCAGATCGTTCACATTACCAGAAATAGCAGATTCAGATAACATACAAGCTAATTACACCGATGGTGTACTAAGCATTACTATTGCAAAGAAAAAAGAAGAAAAAGCGCAGGCAAAGCAAATACAAATTAGTTAAGATTTAGGTTTTTCATAATTGGTTAGTTTAAGTTGGGAAGCTCCGCATCATGCGGGGCTTTTTTTGTTTGTAAGTTTGGCGCAAGCGTCCGCTTGTGCCGTAAAC